>CADBMY010000056.1 GCA_902795905.1 uncultured Erysipelotrichaceae bacterium | reverse complement strand
TTTCAACGATATGCCGAATCTGACCCGGGTCACGATTCCGGAGGGTGTCGTGGCCATAGGAGAAAGTGCATTCCAGAATGCAGTAAGCTTGGAGAGCATCGATCTTCCGAGTACTCTGAAGAGCATCAACTGGTATGCGTTTATGGGCTGCCGTTCTCTGACGGAAATCAGATTCCGGAGCGGACTGGAGACAATCGGGATGATGGCGTTCGCCGGATGCGAGAATCTGTCAACCGCCTATATTCCTGCCAGTGTTACCCGGATTGGAGAGGGTGCTTTCGAGGGCACTGGACTCACTACGGTTTACTATACCGGCACGCAGGATCAATGGAGTGCCATCGAGATCGGGGAAGACAATGCCCCGCTTGTGAATGCACAGCTGATTCTAAGCGAGCAGCCGACACCTGTGACAGAGAACAGCATTGAGTTAAAATATCTGAATACGGATTCTGAGCCCTGGAATGCAATGTTCCAGCTTCAGATCAGTACGACACCGGAGCTTGCCGCAAACGGATTTGTATATGGACTTCAGTTCAGCAACCGGCAAGATTTCTCTTCTGATGATTATTCGTATCATTACTTATACATGAACGGAGACCCCGATACCAGGAGTTATAATAATGAAACCATCAGTTCAGGGGTTAATTTGGCGTCGGCGGCGCCGGTTCCCGGAGCAACCTATTATGTCAGGGGTATTCTGCGGACACTCGGCGAGTACAATGAGACATATAATTACTATGAAGAAGGAGAAACAGTCTGCGTCGGTACGCAAGCAATCATCTTTACCGCTCCGGGCAGTGATGCGGATTTCACGCCGATTGAAGTAAGCAGTTCTGGAGCAGTAGAACAGAACGATGAAAACAAGTTCATCTTTATCGCCCCGGAAACTGCTGACTACACAATCTCCGGGAGCACTTCTGCGGTCAATTATATAACTGTTTACCGAGAGAATGGCGACCAGCTTGGTGCTGCTTATCAATCAGGGCCTGCTCCTGAGGTCAGCGTATCCTTCCCGGCTGAGAAGGATGAAAAGATCTTCATTTATGTCAATGCCTACAACGGCGACGGCGAAGTCCTGTTGGAGGAGCAGACAGGAGCTACCGACAACAGCGTTGAAGTCGAGAGCATCAGTATCGATGATGAGGGACGCCCGGTGTTCCATCTACGCATCAGCACGACAGCAGAGTTTGCTGCCGGAGGATATATGTATGGTGTGAAAGTCAGCAACCGGGGAGATTTCTCTTTCGATGAGACCTCGGCGTACGGGCAGTTCAACGGGCCGCCAGTGACGGACCAATACAACAATGACACAGCTGAGATGACCATTTACGACGGCGGGAGCATGTTGGTTCCCGGCGTGACCTACTATGCCAGGGGTATTCTGATGGTCGCTAATGACAGTGGCATGGATGTTGTTGTGGAAGGGGAAGAGACCATCGCTTTCACCGCCTCCGGAAGCGATGCGGACTTCACGCCCATCGCACTGAATGGTACAGAAACGATTGATCCATACAGTGGAATCGGAGCCCTCTTTACTGCGACAGCGACTGATCTTTACGCCGTTTCCGGTGATGTCGACAGCATTCAAGTATATCGCGCTAACGGCGACAGAGTAGTTGATGTCTATAGAGACAACAGAGATGTCAGTACCATCAGCGCTGCATTTTCTGTACAGGCCGGAGAGAAGGTTTATATCTACTCCAATATCTGGTCCGATGATTCAGGAACCATCCGCCTTGCTGCTGCAGCGGAATCAGTGCCCGAGTTAAAACTGAATACGCCGACACCGGTATTAAATAAGGAAACGGTTCGCTTTACCGCTGTAACCGCAGGCTATTATCAATTCTCTTACAGTGAAGGTCAGCGCTACAGTCTGAGCCGACTGGATCCGGAGACAGGGAATAAGACCAACTATCCGGGAAGCTTCACAGTCTACCTGAATGCAGGGGAGACTGCCTTTGTGATGCCTGATTACAATCCGTCATGGGGGACACTGAGCCTCGTCGTAAACCAGATCACAGCGCCTGACATGAACAGTGTCGCAGTAGCGGCAGCCTTTGATGTAAGCAACTATGGCGCGAAATACACTTTCACCTACAGCGTAACTCCGACGATTGCCGAGCACGGCTACAGTGTCGGTATTGCCACGGCCAGGGACGAATCCTTTGAAGAGCCGACCGGATACCAGACCTTTATCAACGGCAACAACATCGCAAACGGGACTGTCCAGACCATCCGCTTTGACGGCTATTTCCCGGGACAGACCCTGTGGTACAAAGCAGTTTTGCTTGATAACAGCGACGGGAGTGTGGTCGTGGAAGGCAGCGAGATTCGTCAACTGCAGATCCAGAGCGGCCTCAACGGCTTTACCAGACTGACCAAAGATACTCCGCAGACCTACAGCTCCAACAACGGAGTGGGCCTCTTCTACTATGAAGCTACTGAAAATGAGATGCTTGCCGTTCAGGCAAACAATATCAATGAGCTCCACTATTCTATTCCGGACGGTAACCGTGACGGTGCGGGCGACCGTAATCAGGGGGATCGACTCCTGGGCGCCTGGGTGGAAGCCGGACAGATACTCTACCTCCACACCTTCTTTAACGGAAGCGACAGTAGTACCCGAAACATTATTATCACGGATGCGCTGGGCGTCCTGCCTTCCCTGACAGAGGGTGAAAGAATAACCATAACACCCTACAACAGTGCAATCTTCTCCTTTACGGCACAGAAGGACGGCGTTTACCATTTCGCGCTGAGCAGTGAAGACTACTTTATTCAGTTTGCAGGAACAGATCATACGCTCCGTCCGATTGATAATCAGTTCAATCAGGAATTGCACACCGGTGATACCGTATGGCTTCGCGTTTTTGCAAGCTACGGAGGAGCAGCCAGTGCTGAGCTCTCTGTCGAGCAGTTTGATCCGGCTGCGATCCTTTCTGAACTGAGGGAAGCTATTGCGAATGGGGAAACCTATTTCGACCTGAGCAACAAGGGAACTGTGACACTGGATAGCAGTCTGACAATTCCCGAGAATGTACAGGTGGATTTCCGAGGCACAGAGATCATCGTACCGGAGAATATGACGCTTGAAGTTCAGGGCCAGTTAAACGGAAGTGTTCTGACCGTGAACGGAGCCGTTATTGTCAACGGCGGCGAAGACAATGTCCTCAGGGTCGGAACCCATCTTGCCTTCGGCAGGAACGGCGAAGGTTTACTGAGCATACAGAATCCGAATGCCTTTATCGAACTGGCAGGAGGCAGCGTAACAAAGAATTACAGCAACTACTTCAGATACCTGGTTCCGCATATTGAATTTGGCACCGGCGCGCACGAGGTTGTCCTGGGCTACAGCGTCTACAGCCAGAGCGATATGGAGAGTGTCATTGCCGATATACAGGCGGCGGATATCCTCTATGACAGTCGCTATCGCCATGACCTGCAGGCGCAGGCTCCGGTCACGGTGAACGGCGAGCTGACCATTCCGGCACATATCACGCTGCACACGGACTGTGTCTGGGACAGTGCCACCTTTACGGTAGCTGACGGCGCAACTCTGACCATCAGCGAAGGCAGCACGCTCTATGCTTTCAGCAGTGACACGATCGTCAAGGGCACCCTCGTAAACAGAGGAGAAATTCGCCTTGGCATTCAGGTAAACACCGGAACGGTTTCCCGGCTCATCCTTTCCGGCGGAAACTATGAAGGAATGGGTGAAATCCGGGTCGGGACTTCTGAAGCTCCCTTGAACTATCTCCCTGGATTTGATGCGAACAGCCTGACGGTAGTATCGGAAAATGACAATGAGACGGTCTACCGCTTTGCAGGTGAGGCTGCGGATGAAACATCTGTAGAACTGGTGGACCTTCATACAGGCTCTGACGGCCAGATGATTGCGACGCTGCGCGTCAACACCACGGCAGAGTTCGCGGATAACTGGTATACTTATGGTGTCCGGATCAGCAACCGAGATGATTTTGCCTGGACGGAAAATGCCTACAACAGCCAGTATGGCGGTATGCCGGTCAATGAGCGATACAACGGTGAAGAGATAAACTTTTATATCTGGAGCGGAAACCTGGTTCCCGGGGCTACCTATTATGTCAAGGCTATCCTTCAGAACGGTTTATACAACGAAGCCGAAGGATATTTTGAAAGCATGGATATCGTAGCCGAGGGTGAAACGATTCTGAGCTTTACCGCACCCGGCAGTGATGCGGACTTTACCCCCTTGACGTTTGGCGAAACAGCAGAAGCTATCCAGTACGAGACGAACAAGTTCCTCTTTATTGCTCCGTCGGCAGGATTATATGCCATTTCCGGAAACGTCAACAGCATTGATATCTATCGTGAAAACGGAGACCGTATCGGCAGCGCCTACCGGGAGAACAGCGCTGCGGCTGTCTGTGCGTCCTTCTATGCGCAGGAAAATGAGAAAACCTATATATCTGTTTATGTATATGATACAAACGGAAGCATTCGTATAACGACAGCGGAAGACGCTGTTCCGGCTCTTCCTCTGGCTAGAGCAACGGCAGTGGACAGCAATGCCACTGTGCGCTATACCGCTGCGGCTGCCGGATACTATAAATTCGCATATAGCCCGACGAATACGCAATATGCACTGCAGAAAATCAATACAGAAACCGGTATTTGGGAAAACTATCCCGGCAGTTTCACAGAAAAGCTGGCTGCAGGTGAGACGACCTATCTCCGCCCGAGCTATGATCAGTCAAGGGGCAGACTCAGCGTCATCGTAACCAAGATTACCCCGCCTACAGCGGATAGCGTAGCTGTGGCGAAGGCTACCAATGTAACTAACCACAGTGCAACCTTCACCTTTACCTACAGCGTCACCGAGGCAACGGCCGAGAACGGCTATGCCGTCGGCATTGAGCTGGCAGCAGACAGTGCGTTCACCGAGACCAGAGGCCAGATGCGTTATATGCCGGCCCATGCCATCGCAAACAATGAAAAGCTGACGGTGACCTTCTCGAATTACTATCCCGGCCAGAGTTTCTGGTATCGGGCGATCCTGGTTAATAATTCCAACGGAAACATCCTCAAGACTGGCAGCACGGTCTATCAGCTTAACATCATTGACAACCTGAACGGCTATACCCAGCTCACGAAGGATAACCTCGCGGAGTTCATAACTGGCGGACAGAACCTCTTCTACTACGAAGCGGAGAGCGCCGGTATGCTTGCCTTCCGCAGCACCGGTGCAACTTCTTTGAGCTATGCTGTGGATGGCGGAGAATCCGGCGGCTGTAACGGCAATCCCGGGGAGACTCTCATCCTGGGCACCTGGGTCAAACAGCGTCAGAAAGTCTATATTACGGCAAACAACCCCCGGATGGGCAGTAATGGCAGCGGTAACGCCTGCACCGTTGAGGTGAAGGACGGCCTTGGTGTGCTCCCGGCCCTGGAGAGCGGCGAGAGCGCCACGATCGTACCTTACATTGTACTGTCCTATACTGCACAGCAGGATGGCCTGCACCGGTTTTTGATTGACAACGACGCCTTCAGGTTGGGATATATACTCAACGACGAACCCAACGACGGCCAATGGCGATTCAAAGGCTCCACCTTCAATCTGGAGCTGAACCAGGGTGATACTATCTGGATCCGGTTCTCAGGTGATTATTCTGCCGGGGTAGGCGCAAAGATCACGGGCCACTATGTCGATAAGAATGCCATACTCGAGGACCTGAAGACTGCCATCGCCAACGGCGAGAGCTATTTCAACCTGAGAGATCTGAAACGCTTCGAAATAACCGAGGATCTGACAATCCCACAGAACATGCATGTGGACTTCTGGGACACTACTCTGGTGATTCCGCAGAATGTGACCCTGACGGTTCTCGGCAGTATGAGCGGCGATTCCATTGAGATCGGCGGCACTGTGGACGTGCAGGGCGGTGATCTCTATCAGAAGGGAATCCTGTTTACAACAAATGATGCTGTTCTGAATCTGAGCGGCAACGGCGGCGCAAGCATACCCGTGGACAGCTGGACCCCGGATGTGAAAGCACATGTCAGCTTCGGTACGGACTGCTATCTGAATCTGAACAAGGATGTGTACAGCGCCGGGGAACTCAGCACAGCTAGGCAGAGCATTGGGGAGCAAGAAGACCATGTCACGTACTGGATCAACATCGGCTTCTCCCATACCTTGCCGGTTGGCAGCACAGAAGTAATCCCGCAGAACGCAGTATATGAGTTTGCAGACGGCGGCAGTATGACCGTCGCGCCGAAGGCTGCCCTGACGATAGAAGGCGGCCTGAAATTACGGGGCACTGTGCTGAATATCAACGGCAATCTGACCAATAACGGCTGGCTCGAACTTGAACAGGACAACAATAACGGAAGCATGGGTACCGCTGTTCTTGGCAGTTCGGGAACGTATTCCGGCCTGGGCGAGATCAGAGTACACGAAACGAGCTGTCTGCAGGGCTTTGACGTCAGCTCCCTGCAGGAGAGATGGAGTAACGGATATTGGACCTGCTATACCTATACAGCCGGTGCGTTTGACTCGCTGAAAGCCGCCTGCAGTTCCGGAGCGGAATGGTACAACCTGGAGGATCTGGCTTCGCTTACGATAGAGGAGAACCTGACGATCCCTGAGCATATGCATGTGGACGCCTGGAATGCGGTGATCACGGTGCCGGCGGGCGTGACCCTGACAGTCAACGGCTTTATCGGCATGAAGGGTGTTGTGGTCGAAGACGGCGGAACGCTGCGCTTCGGCGACAGAGCCCACGGCACTATTCTGGAAAGCATCGTCCGTGGTGAAACAGCCGTGTTCAGTCTCGGAAGAGATGTCAACCTCGATGTCTCCGTGATGGCCTGGAACCGGATGACCAGCCACGCTGACATCGGATTCACAGACGAGTCCTCCAGCATCTGGATCTACCGTGAAGTTCAAAGCGATGAAGAACTGCAGAGTGCTCTCGGAGAACTAAGCGACGTGAGCCTGCCCGAGGGACAGGACGCCCACTTCGGCAAAACCATTAATATTTCTTACGAATGGACGCCCTCAAACGGCTTCATCATGGATAGGAATATCGATTGGCATGTTGTCAATAACGAAGGTGACCATGGAAGTATCACCATTGAGCAGGGCAACACGCTGATGATGAACGGCTATCTCTGCCTGCATGGCGCGACGATGACTGTGAATGGGAAGCTTTACAACTACGGCTGCATCGATCTGCAGACGGAGAACGGAAACAATTCTGTCCTGAGCCTGGGACCTGACGGTGAATACGAGGGCGACGGCAGAGTCCAGATCGAACATGGGAACCCGGAGAGCGAACTCTATGGCTTTACCGATTACACACTCTCTACACTCTGGGAAGACCAGTGGTCGACCGGCTATCGTATTGTCGAAGGGGTCGTGGCGGTCTACCGCTATGGCGACAGCTTCTATGCCAACAACACGATGCCTATGCAGTTCATGGTGGAGGAATCCGGCATCTACACGATGACGGTGACGGTTCCGGAAGAATGCACAGGATGGATCAGCATCAGCGATTCTCCGATCAGCAACCGGCCTCTGAGTGAAGGCGATAATAAGATCACAGTCCTGCTGGAGCAGGGAGTGGTCTATAAGTTGAACTTTGAAAGCGATTTTGCATCAGAAGCGGAGATCCATCTGAACGAGCAGCAGGAAGACGCTATCATCAGTGAGGAAGTCTGGGATATTACCGCAACTTCAGCACAACTGCGGGTAGGCTTGAGTGTTACCGAAGCCACTGCTGCGGCTGGCGACTGTGTCTGGGGTATCAAATACAGTACCGAAGAGAGCTTCCCTGAGGATAACAGCTCCATCTGGGGATGGAATGTGGAGTCCGAAGCACAGACTCTGAACTTCCGGAATCACGATCTCTGCACCCTGGTTCCGGGAACAACCTATTACTACAGAGCGATTCTCTGCCGCATCTCCGAGTACGGCGGCTTTGGTGAAGTCGTTGCGGAAGAAGAGGTAATACACAGGTTCACCACCGCCGATGCGACCGAGGGAGAGATCCCGCCCCTCCAGGAAGGAAAATGGCAGATGGTTCCAAAGAATACGCATCGGGTTTTCTGCTTCGATGCTACGGGCTATACATATTACACCGTCAGCGGCAGCAATCTGGATTATCTCAGCATTAAGAATTCAAGCGGCAATGAGATCCGACCTTTCTTTGTCCCGGCTGAAATCAGCGGGGACGGCAGGAGCTATGCTTACTTTGCCCTGAATGAAAGCCAGACCGTCTATATCGGCACAGGCTGCCACAGCGATCATGCCGTGCAGGGTTCCATCACCGTGACGGAGACCGCGAAGGCGGCGACTCTGCTGTCCATCGAGAATGAGGTCACGCTGGCGGGGACAAGACAGGCCATCAAGTTTATCGCCCCGGTGAACGGATGGTATGAGTTTTCTCTCGGTGGTTTTCAGGCGT
>CADBMY010000055.1 GCA_902795905.1 uncultured Erysipelotrichaceae bacterium | reverse complement strand
TTCCCTGCATATCCTGCATAATGTAAATATTTTGAACAGAAAGAGGCAAAGAAAATGAGTGAACCATATGTGAAGCAGCTTTCTTCCGAGACTCTTCGTATCCGCTGGATCTCTGTCCAGTGCTATGAGATCGTACTGCCTAACGGAAAGGTGATCGTCACCGATCCGTTCTACCATGATGCTTCTGTATATGAAGGAATGACGGAATTGACGAAGAGTCAGCAAATGGAAAAGGACGTATATTCTCAGACCGGATTCAGTGTCGATGATTTCACCGGTGCGGACTATATTATTCTGAATCATGTCCACGGTGATCATTCCAATATCGTCGGAGATCTCTGGAACAAGTTCTACGGTCGCATTCTCTGCCCGGCAGATTGCTGTGAAGAATTGGCCAGAGTATTCGATATCCCGTATGCTGCAATCTATCCGCTTTACCCCGGCAATACATATTACTTTGATGACTTTACCCTGAAGACATATCCCGGTGCTCATGACAACCGTTCCTTCCGCGAGGGAAGATTCCGCCGTCCGAGTGATCCTTCGAATCTGTACGCAGGTGCTGAAGGATTCGGTATTCCGTGTCCGAACCGTCTCGGTCCTCTCGGTTCCATGTTTAATCTGAACTTTATGATTGAGACTCAGGAAAACTTCAAGATCGATTTCTCAGCCGGACGTGATTATGAGGAACATGTTCAGCATATGACAGAAGAAAAACCAAATCTGATGCTGAGACACCGTATCCGCAGTTATACACCCGAGTATTGTGCTCAGCAGATCATGAATATGGGTGCCCAGCTGATGATGCCTCTGCATCATAATAATGCCCGTGCTTCCGGAGAAGATCTGAACGCCTATTTCAGGAAGGTAAATGAGATCCTTGTTTCAAAAGGAAGTCCTGCCCGGGCTTTCAATCCGGAGCCGTATAAGTGGTATACGCTCTCACTGTCTATTACGGCAGAGGAGTAACAGAGAAGATTCAAACCAAAAAAAGAGGTGTAACTTCAGTGTGTCTGATGGATGACTATCACATACCTGAATGTTACATCCTCTTTTTAATATACAGGAATAAACATATTGCCGTTGAAGTAGAGATCCTGATAAGGCTCCAGGATCAGGACAAGATCGATATCATATTCTTTCATATAGTAGTCAAGAGAGAAGTCATCCGGTTTTGTGCGCAGATCCAGGATCACGGTCGTGTTGAAGTGCGAAGCCAGCCATTCCTGCAGAACATTGACGTAGGAATCCGCAAAGATCAGGATATTCGGTCGCTCCGGCTGTTTAAAGTCAAATATACGTTCAAAGTAATTATTTCCAAAATAAAGGTCATAATCGGAGTACTGCGTATGATTGCCTTCGGCAGCGTATCTGCGTTTGCTTTCGTTCAGGTCAATGACTTCACCGTTGGCGGTCAGGGTATACTCACCGATACCGGAAAGCCTGTAGTCCGTGATGTGATCAGCTTTACCGAGATGGCCGATCTGACTGCTGATATTGCCATGGAACGGGTAGTCAAATGAGATCTCTTCACCGACCGGCAGGGGTTCGCCGATATCATAATCCTGTGCGATCATCCGGATGATATCCGTATATCCCTGATAGGCACCGTATACATTCCAGTGATAATCGGAACGGTAGAAATACTTCTGATGATCTTCCAGAGTTGTATTGTTCAGTTCTGCCGTCATGATTCCGGGTACAAGCTGTTTCTTAAATGTCTCCCGGTACAGCATACCGTCAGCGATCGTTTCTTCGATCCTGGTGGGGAAATAGACATAGACATCGGTATCCGGATACTGCTGCTTCAGTTCACTGACATTCCATCCTCTGGAGGAGGCTGTAAACAGTTTGTCTTCATCCGCAAACAGGGGATCATTGATCAGATAGCCGTCATCCAGTTCAATGACATTGGAACTGAGATACCGGTAGGGAATACCGATACTGCCGCTGTTGAACGGTCTTCCGCATAACAGTTTGACACGGTAGTAAGAAGTCATGATCGTATCTCGGCCGTAGAACTGGTCTTTTAATACTTTTTCAGCATTGCCGGACAGGGCACCGGTGATCAGATCCGACGGAGATATATCGCTGTTTACGGCCAGACTGCGCTTTTCCTGTACGGAGATCCGGTTCTGGGGGAGCAGGAAAAGGCCTGTACCCAACAGGAATAATAACGGCAGGATCAAGATAAACAGTTTATTGTGCATAGTACCTCAGAATCCAAAATAGATAAACGCGGAGTAGGAACCGCTGATGATCAGGAATACAGATATACACAGAATCATGAACAGGAACAGATCGTAGAGAAGTCCGTACTGCTTTTTTTGTTTTGAAGGAAAACGGATCAGCGGCACAAACAGCAGGAGGAATGAAACACCGACGAGAGGGATCAGCCAGAGAATATCCAGAGAACGGATATACAGCATATTCAGGGGGATGCCTCTGCCCAGCAGGGCTCTGACATACATCTTCAGCTGACTGAATGATGTGACACGGAAGAGCAGCCAGCCGCCGCTGACGATCAGCATCGTCACGATCCAGCCCAGTACCGGATTCTTGATCCGGTATACCTTGCGCTCCAGAACCAGAAACAGGAAGTTCCACAATCCCCAAAGCACAAAGTTAACAGATGAACCATGCCAGATACCGGTCAGGATCCATACGATAAGCATGTTTCGCAGCCACTTCAGCGTACTGACGCGGTTGCCGCCAAGAGGTATGTACACATAGTCACGGAACCACCGAGACAGGGTGATATGCCAGCGTCTCCAGAAGTCCTGAAATGATACCGCCAGATAGGGGTGATCGAAATTCTCCGGCAGCTGATAGCCGATCATTGCGGCTATACCTATAGCCATATCACTGTAGGAACTGAAATCATAATAGATCTGCAGTGTATAGGCGATCAGTCCGTACCAGGCCGGAAGCAGAGACAGCTCTTTCTGTGAAAATATCGCGGAAGTGATCAGCGCCAGCTGATTGGCAAGAATAACTTTTTTGCCAAGTCCGAGAATGAAGCGTCGCAGTCCGTAGGCGATGGAATCACAGTTGATCCGGTGTGTATTCAGGTATGCCCTGTAGGCTTCGTAGCGGTGCAGAGGACCGGAGACGATCGTCGGGAAGAAGGTCAGATACGAGGCGAGAAACAGCAGTCTGCGTTCAGGCGGATATTTGCCGTAATAGACATCACTGACATAGGAGATCCCGGTAAATATATAGAAACTGATGCCGACCGGCATGATCAGGCTGATCGCGGAAGCCCCGTGCAGATAAGCACCGAGGTGTGAGATGATGAATGATCCGTACTTGAATATACTGAGAAGGCCTGCTGTAATCAGAAGATACAGCGGATAGAGCGAAGAATGCCGGTGTACGGCTTGGGCAGAGATCCAGGTGAACAGGATAAATACAGATAACAGCAGGAAGCTGCGGATATCGCTGAGAAGATAGAAGAGCAGGGAAAAACACAGCAGGATATACGGCTCTGCCTTGGTATTGGCGGTCATCCGCATGATCAGGATAAACAGCGGAAGACAGATCATCATAAAAAACAGGGAGTTAAATTCCATGAGTATATTATAAGTGGATTTTATGCCTGCAGAAAGAAAAAGCTCCTTTGCGGAGCTTGTTTATGTGTATGTCAGGATCAGCGTTCACGGATCAGCCGGCAGACTTCTTCACCCATCTGTACGGTAGAGGCGGTACCGCCAAGATCAGGGGTGACTGATGCCTTGTCTTCCAGGGCCTTTTCCAGTGCCCATTCGATGTCTTCGGCAGCTTTCAGTGCAGCGGGATCCTGATGTCTGCTTCCCAGCCAGTCCAGCATCATCTGTGCTGATTTGATCATCGCAAACGGGTTGGCAATGCCTTTGCCGGAGATATCCGGGGCAGAACCGTGAGTAGCCTGTGCCATGCAGTACTTCGGTCCTGCACAGAGACCCGCGGCCATACCGAGACCGCCGACAAGTCCGGCAGCTTCATCGGTAAGAATATCACCGAACATATTTGTTGTAATGACGACATCATAGTTTTCCGGATGCATCAGCATCTTCATCGCAAAGGTATCGACGACACATGTTTCAAACTCGATATCGGGATACTCCTTCGCAATCTCACGGCATGAATCGATAAACAGTCCGCAGCCTAACTTGAATACCGTATTCTTGTGTATCGCTGTTACTTTCTTCAGTTTATTCCGCTTGCGGGCAAGCTCGAAGCCTTCTCTGGCAACGATCTGACTGTTGCGCTTTGTGATGACACGCAGGGACAGTGCCATATCCGGTGTAGGCATGCATTCGCTGTTGCCCATGAACATGTTTCTGTCGGGCTGGAAGCCTTCGTTATTCTCACGGATGATCACGAGATCAACATTGTCCTTGATGCAGGGAACTGTCGGATATGACTTGGCAGGGCGGATATTGGAGACAAGGTCATAATCACGGCGCAGGATCGGATGCGGATTGAAACACTGCGGTTCATCCTTCGGGTAGGCCATATGACCGATCGGTCCCAGGATCCAGCCATCCAGTGTATACAGTTCTTCCTGTACGGAAGGAAGCAGAGTTGTACCGTGTTCGAGGAAGGATGTGTATCCTACAGGAAGGTGATGCCAGTCGATCTGTACATTGTTTCTGGCAGCGGCGGCTTTCAGTACATCGACAGCGACAGGGACGATCTCAAGACCGATATCATCACCGTTGAGTACGCCGATCTTATAAGTATTCATGATGACCTCCTTACTACTGATTTCATTTTATCAGACATATGTATCGCTTAACTTAAACAATTTACAGTGCTTATACATTGTCTTTTCGGTATAATAGTTTGTATGAAAAGATATTTGAAACTCTGTGCGGTACCGCTTGTCCTGCTGATCGGATGTTCGGTGCTTACACACAGCAGTACAAGTTATGATACAGACGGTCCCTACATCAACATTACACAGTATGAGTTTGAGACCACAGTCGGCAACCCGATCGATTTCTCAAATATTACCGGCTATGATGATGTCGACGGCCTGCTGAGAGTCAATGTTGTCGGCAATATCGATTATAAGAAACCCGGTGAATACTATCCGGTTCTGATCTGTGTGGATACTTCCGGAAATGAGACGGAAGTGGGTATCATCGTGAAGGTGCTGGAAGAGAACCAGCTGCCCCCGGAGATCACACCGCCGGAGAATACAGATCCGCAGCCTGATCCCGAGCCGACACCGTCGACCTGTGACAGTGAAAATGCCAGGGATCCCGGGCGTCCCTGCAAAGTTGTCCTCTCCGAAGATCTCGAATTCTACGAGACACTGTATATCGGCGAGACAGGGGAAGAATCATGCATGAAGACGGAAGCTTACAACAACGGTACAGCCGCCTGTGAGCCTCTGTTTACCAATGACGGTACATTCTGGGGATACGGACTGATCGCTGCCGAAAACGCAAAAAAAGAAGAGTCAGAGTAATCTGACTCTTTATTGATTTCCGCTGTCACTGATGATCGACATATCAAACATACGCCACTGTCCGTAGCTGTTTTTGACAAAGAACAGCTGATAGGTACTGGAGTATGTCTTGGATACATCGGAAGCGATGACATGGTAGTCGAAGGAGATCGACCCCAGGAAGAAGTTATCACCGATCGGCATCAGATCGAATACTTCGATATTCTTGAATTCGATCGCATCATGGTTGGAGAACCACTGCGGGTCAAAGCCCAGAATATTGTAATAGAACGTTGTATTCGGGTAGAGATGCTGGTTGAGGGCATAGAAGGTGCCGTCCTTGGTAATGTACTTACAGTAGGCGATCGCTGTATCCGTGATCTCCTTTGTATAGATATCGATCATCTCCGGATCGGGAGAAGGACCGATATAGAAGTTATTGCGTACATGATCAAGTACATACGTATAGGATGGATTGGTCAGCTCGAGGGCAGGGGCATTGATGAAACTGTCGATATAATACCGTTTGGTGTTCGGAAGCAGATTCTCAAAGCCGTAGTTCTCAAAGCCCATCGGTACGTGATCCTCTTCGTTATAGAACGTATCATCGATCTGGATACCGTTAATACGGAAGTTTGTGCCTTCCATGACATCAAAGGAGTAACGCTTTGACTGCGATACCGTACGGACTTTCCAACTGTCGGTCGCTTCATCCTTATGTACTTCAAGAGCACAGAGCTTTTCCTGCTGGTAATAGACATCGTAGTAGTCGGAATAGCTGTCGCTGCCCGAATAACTGAAGGTCATACCGGAGACATTGGCATCGCCGTACAGCCAGATCAGGTAGTTTTCATAGGTGATACGGTCATTCAGTTCGAGGAAGTTTTCAACATCTTCATCGTAGATCGCATCCCACTCATGATTGCCTACCATCTGCATGTACCGGGTCATCGCTCCGTTGACGCTGTGCTCCTCATATCTCTGCAGCCAGAAGTACATATAGGTCAAACCGACCGTACAGACGATCAAGGCAAAGAGGACATAGGTGAGCCAGTGGAACAGGAAGCCCTTGCCAAGACGCAGACGTTCCTCATAACTGGTGCGTGTCTTTGGTTTTCTGTTTACTTTACGATCCATGCTGTTGGCACCGTCCTGTCTCCGCGCATTGACACGATATTGTTGATGATCTCACCGTTATATACCATGACGGAAGAGCTGCCTCCGTCGAGATTTGCCGCATTGATCGCACCATGCTCAAGCATGATCCTGATACAGTCTTCATAGGATGCCCCAAGGCTGGTGGTCGTACGGCCGTTGATGACAAGCAGCAGTACGGCGCCATCACCGCGCTGACCGATGACAGTACGGGGATTCAGACCGCCGCCGGTACCGGTGATCGCTACCGCTTCACCGTTAACGATCAGAACAGGGCCGAAGGTAACGGCATCACGTACATGCCATTCCAGAGCATCCGCAGCTGTCATATTGCCTACGATCAGGTGATCGTGATCATTAAAACCAATCAGTGTTACCCATTCATCCATACGTCCGGCAACAAGCTCTCCGTCCTTGATGACAACACCCCAGGGGATGGAACCGTCACCGCGTCCGTTAGGATCGTCAAAACCGCCGGCATTGATCCCGGCTATGGCACCTTCCGAGATAACGTAGTCCTGGACGACAAAGCCCTGGGCACCGGCTGCACCCATCAGTGTATTGACACCGAGAGCCATACGGGAAGGGTCTCTGACGATCATCAGCTTACCGTTAAATGTAGAACCGCTGACATCCAGGATCTCGATCTTGTTTTTCTCATTAGCAGGAATATTGAAGTATTCCTCATTGCTCCAGGTGATCTCCGTAGTATATGTCGGCTGATTCTTGGACAGGATGGCTGTGATCTCTTCTTCGCTGAAGAACCAGCGCACGACTGCCTTGCCTCTGCGGGTCTCATAGAAAGTCGCAATAAAAAGATTGCTGAACGAAGGGGAAGGTCCCTTAAATAACAGCAGAAGTGCCAGATAACCTGTAATGGCGCCGATCACCATCGTTGTAATGATGAAGATCAGAGTCTTACGGCTGAATCTTCGTATACCGGCTTTAAGCCTGCGTTTTTTCTTTCTGCGTACCGTCATACTATTTATAACCATGTTATTATAACACAACGTTTGCAAAGATATACTTATCCCTATTATTAAGATGTGTGATACACTTGAAATATCGGAGGTAAATTATGTTTCACATTACGATAAAGAAGACTTACGACGAAGTCAGTGCGGAAGCATTCAAGGTTATGGAAGGTGTGCTGAAGGGTGACCATACACCTGTCCTCGGTCTTGCGACAGGTTCCAGTCCGGTTGGTCTGTATAAGGAGATGATCCGTGACCACAAGGAGAACGGCACCAGCTACAAAGATATTATTACTTTCAACTTAGATGAATATATCGGTCTGCCGAGAGACCACAGAGAGAGTTACTGGACATTTATGCATGTCAATCTGTTCAATCACATTGATATTCCCGATGAGAATGTTCATGTACCTCTTGGCTGCGGTGAAGATCCTGAAGCTGACTGTGCAGCATATGAAGCTGAACTGTCCAAGTATACCGTAGATGTACAGGTGCTTGG
>CADBMY010000054.1 GCA_902795905.1 uncultured Erysipelotrichaceae bacterium | reverse complement strand
CTGGTTCTTTTCCGTTCTTAACAAATGTGAGAAGAAGCAGTTTGCCGGATCATACAGCTTCGCACTCTTCTTTACACCGAGCTTACTGACAGCCATCATGCCTGTAAGCACAGTCTCGATCTTACTGAACGGAACACCGGTAAAAGAATGGATCCGGAATACTGCCTGTGTCAGTCCGTTTTCCACGGTCTTCTCAAGATCTGCGTCAAGGTACTCGGCAGCGTTGGAGTGCGTCACATCGCCGGACATCACAAGTCCCTTACTCTTGAACTCATCATCCCAGCCGACATGTACACGGTTCTCACCCTTCTCGTCAGACGCATAGACATGCAGGTCGATATCGATACGTTCTTTATCATTCCAGTACGTAAAGAAACGTACATACCGTACATCCTCGGGTATCTTATAAGCCATGCCGGAGCGCATGTATCCGCCTTCTGCTGACTTGTCAGAGGCTTCCACAAACGAATACGCAAAGCTGTAAGCACCTTCTTCGGTATAGATCTTCTTACCCTTTAACGGTGTATTCAGACCGCACAGTGCCGCATACAGCACCTCCGTAAAGATCACTTCCAGGTATCTGTATTCCTTCTCCTTGGCGGCTTCTTCACTGTGCTTGCCGGCAAATCTGCGGCATACCGTCACCAGTGTCTGGATGCTTAATGCGTCCGCATGCCTGATCAGCACTTCCCCGATCTCTGCCGGATCTACCCCGTTACGGATCAGATACGCGCACTTGCGCAGTAATTCTCCGGGACGTTCTGCCGCCTTGGCGAGGCCTGCCTCCGGGTTCTTCGCCAGTTCCTTCTTCAGGCTGCTCTCCCACGAGTACAGTTCACCGTCACGCAGCTTGTTTACACAGTTTCTGTGCTCCTCTGAACGTGAGTAGATATTGTAATCCAGATACTGCAGAACAAGCAGACTCTGTTCTCTCTTCTTCCGTGACAGGATCAGATTATTCCGTAAGTCACCTGCTGTAAAGCTCTCCAGCAGCTGTACGATCACCCTCTTCTCGGATGTACGCAGATGATACTCTTTCCCGGCAATATAACTGCGTGCACATGTCAGAACATCACCGGCATTCTGTACGATCTCACGCAGTGCTTCCTTTCTCTCTTCACCCTGCAGGCTCTTCATCATCACTTCAAAGACCGGGATCAGATTCTCCTTGAAGGATACCTGTACACCCCTGATACATGTGGGATCCTGTATAACAGCTTCTCTGATCAGTTCCTTCTCCGGTTCCGTAAAACGTTCCCTGCGGGCCATGATACGCCTGTATACATCTGCGTATATACCCTCCGGAGAGATGACCTTCAGTGTCTTTGCCTGAAGCAGGAGGTCGTCTTTCTCCGTCTTCTCCGTGTCTTCTGCCATATCATTCTCGACCGGCAGCCATCCCTTGTGTATATCAACGCCGAACAGGAACTCCATGCCGTAGGTACTGAAATAATGCATGTACTGGTGCAGACGGTATTCCGCCTCTTCCATCTCCATGACGGCAGAAGGAAAATCCGGATACATTGGTTTCGCCTTGACTTCCGGCACAAAGCTCTTCACCTTGCTGTAGATCTCGGCACTGCGGTCACCTTGTGCGATCTTCGCAAGACTCTCCGGATCAAAGACATATCCTGTTTCGGTGATCAGGTTCTCATTCATCGTTACGGCTTTGATCAGAGCTTCATCTGTGATCTTCTCCTGACTGTCTGCCAGCAGGATCTCTCTGAATTCAGTAAACAGATTCTGTTCAAATGTCATGTTTATCACCTCCGGAGTCAGAAAAAGTGCAGCCATCCATGATCGGTTTGTCTCCCAAGATAGTAAAAGTAGGATCATAGTCAGCACTTGCGTGCCACGCTGCACTTCTGTAAATATTATAGCTTCTTATTCCTTATTTGTCTTCATAGGCTTCATAATGCTGGGTGCCGAAGTAGTACAGGTATCCTTCTTTCATCGTCTCATAGGAAGCTTCAGGACTGCCGTTTTCACATACACGGTATACATTCCAGACATTGCTTTCGCTGCCGTAGCACTTCATCAGAGGCTTGTCATCAGTCCTTTCCGAGCGCACATAGAGTGTGATATCATCGTGTTCCTGCAGATAGGCAGCGATCTTCTCCGAGAAGACAGGCTTGTAACAGGGGGCTTCGGGATCATCCAGAACTGCCCGTTTCTCATGTCTCTGATCATGTACCGTATAGCCGCCTTTCTTGTTTTCCGGAGCATCGACAGGCATGGCATAGTACTTCTCATCCAGGATCGTCTGGATATCCGCACAGGTACCATCCTGCACAAGGACGATATCCCCGTCCTCCAGCACCAGATCTCTCTCGGCCGAAGTCATGTATATCCCGTCTGTCACTTCGATATACTTCTGCCTGTACCACTGCATCTTCCCGCCGGTAAAGTCCGGATATCCGACTGCCATCAGATCCGGATTCCTGCCATGCAGTCTCTCAAGACCCTTGTATGTCTCGGCCGTACCCTGTTTGACAATGTAGATATCTCCCCATCCCCTGACATACGGACTTAACTGCCGGAAGATCTCTTCGCCGCGTTCCGTATCCTGTTCCTCGGTTGTTTCCTCCAAAAGGATCTCCAGCTGTATCTGCGGTTTCTCCTTCTCACAGAAAGACCGGATATCCCCGTCATAGTATTCCGTATAGAT
>CADBMY010000053.1 GCA_902795905.1 uncultured Erysipelotrichaceae bacterium | reverse complement strand
GACTTGCCTTCGCCAAAGCCCCAGCAGGCTTCCTGCATCTTTGCCTGTGCATCAGCGATGACACCGACACCCTGTTCCAGTACAAAGTCTGTCCAGGCACTGATATTGGCAGGAATATCCGTATGGGGACCGAAAGGACCTGCAGAACCGTATCCCATCGGATGCGGAGCACTGTGGTTGTGTGTACCCACCAGTAACATGTTTTCCTGGGAAATGCCATACGTTTCTTCGATACGTTTTCTCAGTTCTGCGTCACAGGGGACCCCGCCCAGTTCATAACTCTCGAACAGGAATGTTCTTTCCCCGTTGTCGAGGACGATGGCTCTGACATGAATGTCTTCACCCTCACGCACACCCTCGTACTGACCGACCATGGCTCCCATCGGCAGCCATTCCATCTTCGGTGTGATCACACGTTTTGCGGCACCTACTTTAAGCATTTGTTTTCCTCCTTGCTTTATATACTTTCTTTATTTCAGTTCTTTGAACAGATCGACCATGCCCTGTACGATGTATTCATCGCAGGCACCCGGCTTGGCAGCCCCGTAAGACTGGAAGGTATGATGATCAGCTGCACTCTTATCCGGGATATAGCTTCTGTAATGTGTATTGGTATGTGTAACAACGACCGTATTCGGACACGGTGAGGCAGCCTTCATATCTCTGCCGATCTCGGAATAGATCTCACAGGGAACACCGACCCACGCTGTATCACCAAGCTGCAGGATCTTGATCTCCATCTTGAACGGATGCTCGGGATCATCTTCCATGACAACCAGTTTCTTCTCCGGTCTTTCTCCGTTAGGACCAAGCGGTAACAGGTTGTCCACCAGCATCCTGTTGCGCATCATGTCTGCACCTTCCGGTGCTTTCTGACTCGGCAGATCGATCTCCGTACGGGCATACCTGATCTCCATCGTATCTTTGTCTGCACATGTCTCATTGATGACCTTGATCGCATCGATCGCGTGCTGACCGCCTAACGCTTCCATCAGGACAAACGCTGTTCCGGGAGGCAGCTGCCTGCTGACGGCATAACCATCCTCCAGGAAAGTATAGAGTCCTGCCCCATATACAGGGTTCAGGTTGCCTTCAGCCGCCGGTGTCCAGACACATACCGCACCATTGCCGAATCTCTGTTCAACATAGTTCTGTGCATAACCCGGCCAGTCGGAAGATACCTTAATCTTTCCGTCCGTATCCTTTGCGACAAAGCCCAGGACCGCATGACAGCCGTAGTTCAGTACCGCTGCGATCAGTTTATCCTCTTCATCCACAAACTTCAGCACAGCCAGTGTCTTATCCGCGTATGCCTTGAAGTTAGGGCCCTGCATCCAGTATCCATCCTCAAACTGGAAGTCTCTGTTAACATTGATCCAGCTCTCACCGGTGCCGAAGCCGTACTTTGCCGGACGCAGTGCGCTTACTGCCTCTTCTACAGCCTTCTTTACACCGTCGAGCACGATCTGTGTAAAGATACCGATGCGTCTTGTCAGATCATCATCCTGATCGGCGGCTGCACCCTGTACAGGACTTCCCGCAAACGGAGCGTCATGGTTATGTGTTGCGGTCATGAAGACATTGTCTTCGGGAATTCCGCCGGCTTCTGCGATCAGCTTCTTTGTTGTGTCGTACATCGGAATCGATACCATGTCAAAGTTGACGATCGCTGCCCTTGTTTCACCGTTATCAATGACTACTGCTCTTGTAAAGATGTCATCATGCAGTGCAGACCTCGGATCCGCATTGCCGAAGGTAGGAAACGGAAAGCATTCTTCCGTCGGGGAGATGCAGGCTTTCCCTGCGCCGACTTTCAGTGTCATATGTGACCTCCTATTTCTCTAACTTACCAAACAGTCTGAGCATGCCCTCTACGATCAGTTCATCACAGGCACCGGGTTTGACAAAACCATAGGCCTGGAATGTCAGATGATCCTTTGCTGTCTTATCGGGGATGTAACTGTTTATAGCCGGATTGGTATGTACAACAACAATAGTATTCTTCATCGGTGAAGCAGCTTTCATATCTCTGCCGATCTCCGAATAGACATCATTGGAGGAACCCAGAACAGCGATATCACCGAGTTTCAGTACTTTCAGTTCCATCATGAACGGATGATCGGGATCATCTTCCATCTGTACCAGCTTCTTTTCAGGATGTTCCCCATTCGGCCCCAGCGGTACGATATTGTCTACCAGCAGGCGGTTATAACCCATATCCGCCCCTACCGGAGGTTTCTGCGCAGGCAGTGGAATGATCTCCTTATCCGCCTGAATATCCATCGTATCGCTGTATTCCGTGATACTGTTGATCACCTTGATCGAATCGATCGCATGCTGACCGCCGAGGCTGGCCTGCAGAATGAATGCCGTACCGTCAGGAAGATTCGTACGTACACCATAACCATCATCCAGATAGGTAAATACACCTGTACCGATCACAGGATTGACATTGCCCTCTGCCGCCGGTGTCCAGAGAACCACCGCATCATT
>CADBMY010000052.1 GCA_902795905.1 uncultured Erysipelotrichaceae bacterium | reverse complement strand
GCGAAGAACACCGCGCCAAAGGCAAGGAAAGCCCTGCGGCTGTATCTGTGCAGCAGATACGCAATGACCATCAGTACCGCCATGATCGCGAAGAAGACCGGTACGATACTGCGCATCATGATATAGATATCAAACCAGAACTCATGGATGTTATGAACATAGATCTCGATCGGTGCATACACAAAGATCAGATATACAAAGAAGAATACGGTAAATAACGCATAGAGGATATCACTGATGCGCCGCGGTGCATTCCCCTTGACTTCTGCCTGTTCTTCCGCAAAGACCGTTCTCTTTCCCGTTGCCGGATCATCAAAGTACAGGGCATCCGACTCCCTTTCCGTATATGTATCATCCAGATGAAACCTGCGGGCAATACGCCTCCAGTAAATATTAAAGAACGCACTCAGACCAATGACGATACCAGCTGCCGCCTGAATCGCATAGGTCGTTACCGAAGGATCGATATACGCATGTATACGCCGGGCAAACAGGATGAAGAACCATCCCGTAAACCAGATGATCTTAGTTGACCGAATCATTCTGTCCTTCATTCTGATGCCTCTTTTCAATCTGTTTCTGTACTGCGCTGATCAGATACCTGGCGCCGACTTCCGCACTGGTACCGAGGTTGTAAACATATTCTTCTGTCGTCTTCTCGATCGTTTCTCTGTATTTCTCACTGTTATTTAACAGGTAAGCGATCTTCTCCCTGATTGCGGAAACATTATCCAGTTCCACGGTGTCACCGACAACATTTCTTGTCCAGATATCAAACGGTACCGTATCGATCTTCTGGTATTCGGGATTCATGACTTTCATCGGTGTATTGACGAAGATCGCCGGCTTGCATGTCGTAAAGACAAACTCATAGGCTACACTGGACCAGTCACTGACGATGATATCTGCCTCAAAGACCGTACTGCTGGAAGTAAAGTCAGTCTGGATCTCGATATTCTTATTGTTCTCATACCGTTTCTTCAGCGCTTCCAGCTGCGGTCCGTTATGCCGTACATGCTGGGGATGCGGACGCACGATAATGTGATAATCCTCATCTTTCAAAGCCTCCAGAATCTCTTCCAGACAGCTCTCCATGATATTTCCGGTATGCCAGGACGGTGCGATCAGGACCGTCTTCTGTGCATGTTCCTCATGTGAAGAAGCCGCATAATCCCTGCGCATGTCATCCAGCAGCGGATAACCGCACTCTACCAGTTCCTTGGCAGGAAGACCGTAAACAGCCTCCTGTTTGCGGATCTCTTCCACCTGATGCTTACCGGCCAGGAAGACCGTATCAAAGTGATCTACAGCCCCCTTGCGGAATGTCAGGTTATAGGAACCGATACCATGACAGAGATTGATATACTCAATGTCCTTACGGACATAACTTCTCTTGATCTGATACGTCTCAAGATCAGGCATCGTCATTGCCACAACATCCGCATCCATCTTCATCATCAGTGTGATCAGTGTCTGCATGTCGATATAGTACGGCTTGATCTGATCATTCTCTTCCGCCATCCTGAAAATATGATCATCGGGATCACTGGTAATGTAATGGATCGGTATATTCGTATACTTCAGGATATACTCGATCATTCCCGCATAGTACTTATAAAAGCCGTTGGACTCCGAGTAGAAGACAAGATGCTTATTACCGACAGAGAAAAAACGCTTGTAGTCTTCTCTTACCCGTCTGCGCAGAGGATCATTCAGTTTGAACTTCTTCTTCGGCCCTTCGAGTTCTGCCAGCGCCTGCCTTGTCTCTTCCAGAGCTTCATAATCGACAAACTTCTTCGGATCGATCATCCAGTTCAGCAGATACTGCTGTACAATGGCCAGAAGATTGCTGGCGACCCAGTACAGAGCAACACCGGCAGGTACATAGAAGCCAAGATACAGCGACAGTGCTACGGAGAAGACCATTGTACCGTTTCGGCCCCACCATCCCTGTTCTTTCTGCAGAACATTAGCCGCATTCTCCGCCACGCTCAATAACCATGCCGAAAACGCTGCCATCAGCGGTGCCAGTAAAGCCATACCCCAGCGCAGAGAAGCGATCCAGCTGAGATTGACGCCGCAGAAAGACATATGAAAGTTCCTGACCTTGTTCACAGCAGCCTGGATCTCGGCAGGATCTCCG
>CADBMY010000051.1 GCA_902795905.1 uncultured Erysipelotrichaceae bacterium | reverse complement strand
TCCAAGGTAACCTTCAAGCCGGATCCGAAGATCTTTTCAACGACGGAATTCAAGTTTGAGACCGTCTGTGAAAGAGCCAGAGAAGAAGCTTTCCTGCTCAGCGGTATTGCTCTGACTGTTACCGATAAGAGAGATAAGAAGATCCGTACGGAGACGTACTGCTATGAAGACGGATTGCTGGCGTATATCAACTATCTGCGCAAGGATAAGCGGATGATGACACCGCCGGTCAGGTTTGCCGGAGAAGCTCAGGGTATCAAGGTCGAATGTGCATTCCAGTTTACCGATGATTATTCGGAAGAGACATACAGTTTTGTCAACCTTGTCCGTACCGGTGACGGCGGTACCCACGAAGTCGGCTATAAATCGGCAGTGACCAAGGCGTTCAATGATTATGCCAGAAAGTACGGTCTGCTGAAGGATAAAGATAAGAATCTTGAGGGCGGAGACATCCGCGAGGGTCTGATCTCAGTCATCTCGCTTTCCATCCCCGAAGAACTGCTGCAATTTGAAGGACAGACCAAGGGCAAGCTCGGCACTCCGCAGGCAAAACCTGCTGTCGAAGCAGTCGTTGCCGATAAGCTGGCATACTGGCTGGATGAGAACAGAAATCTCAGTGATGATCTTGTCACCAAGATGAAGAAGGCCAGAGAAGCCAGAGAAGCTGCGAAGAAGGCAAGGGAAGAAGTCCGCAAGGGCAAGCGTACACCGAAAAATGACAAGGTCATCTCCGGCAAGCTCGCACCTGCACAGTCCCGTGATGCCAAAATGAAGGAATTGTTCCTTGTTGAGGGTGATTCTGCCGGCGGCAGTGCCAAACAGGGACGTGACAGTATGTATCAGGCGATCCTGCCTTTGCGAGGCAAGGTCCTGAATACCGAAGATGCTTCTCTCAGCGAAGTAGAAAAGAATCAGGAGCTCAATACCCTGATCTATGCGCTAGGGGCCGGTGTTGGCTCGGATTTCAATTACAGGGAAGCCAACTACGGCAAGGTGATCATCATGACCGATGCTGATGATGATGGTTCGCACATTCAGATCCTGCTGCTGACATTCTTCTACAGATTCATGAGACCGCTGGTAGAGCACGGTATGGTCTATATTGCCTTACCGCCGCTGTATAAAGTTACCAAGGGAAAGCAGTCACACTACTGCTATACCGATGATGAACTGGACGAACTGCGGGAAAAGCTTGGCAAGGTCGAAGTGCAGAGATACAAGGGTCTTGGTGAGATGAATGCCGAGCAGCTCTGGGAGACAACGATGGATCCCGAACACCGTACTCTGATCCAGGTAGGCATCGATGACGGTGTGCTGGCAGAGCGCAGAGTTTCCACACTGATGGGAAACGAAGCTGAACAGAGAAGACGCTGGATCGAAGAGAATATCCAGTTTACACTGGAAGACTCTTTTGTGGTGGAATGATATGGCAAGGAAGAAGGAATTTATAGATAAGTCGGTCATCGTACCGGCACTCCTCGAAGATATCATGGGAGACCGTTTCGGACGGTATGCCAAGTATATCATTCAGGAGAGAGCACTGCCTGATGCCAGAGACGGTCTGAAGCCCGTACAGCGCCGTATCCTGTATGCCATGTATCATGACGGCAATACATATGATCACCCGTACCGTAAATCAGCCAAAACGGTAGGTCTTGTCATCGGTAATTACCATCCTCACGGTGATACATCTGTCTATGATGCCATGGTCCGCATGTCACAGGACTGGAAAGTCAGACTGCCCTTGATCGACATGCACGGAAATAACGGTTCGATCGATAATGACCCGGCAGCGGCAATGCGTTATACGGAAGTGCGTCTGGCCAAGGTTACCGAGGTCATGGAAGATGACCTGGACAAGAATACGGTGGAGATGACACCGAACTTTGATGATACCGAAAATGAGCCGACAGTACTGCCGGTGCCTTTTCCGGTCATGCTGGTGAACGGTGCTACGGGTATTGCGGCAGGATATGCGACAAACATGCCTCCGCACAATATCAACGAAGTGATCGATGCAGCGATCTACAGGCTGAATGAGCCTGACTGCACGCTGGATGATGTGATGGATCTGCTGCCGGGACCGGATTTTCCGACCGGAGGTATCGTGCAGGGTGCCGAAGGCATACGGGAAGCGTTCTCGACAGGCCGCGGCAAGGTCGTGGTCAGAGCCAGGACCGAGCTCGTTGAGACGAAGACTTCCAAGCAGATCGTGATCACGGAGATCCCGTATGAAGTCGTCAAGAGTGATCTTGTGGCGGAGATGGATGAGATACGTATCGACCGTAAGATCGACGGTATCAACTATGTCAGAGATGACAGTGACCGCAGCGGTCTGCGTATCGTTGTTGATCTGCGCAAGGATGCCAATGCGGATGTGATCCTGAAGTATCTGTTCAAGAATACGAAACTGCAGATCAATTACAACTATAACAATGTCGCGATCATCGACCAGAGACCTGTACAGGTGGGTCTGCTGGGACTGCTTGATGCGTTTATCGATTTCCGCAAGGAAGTCGTGACCAGACGTTCACAGTTTGAACTGGACCGGATGGAAGCCAGATGTCATGTGATCGAAGGTCTGATGAAGGCTGTCAGTATCCTGGATGAAGTTATTGCAATCATCCGTCATTCACAGGACAAGGCAGATTCCAAGAAAAATCTCATGCATGCGTTCGGCTTTACGGAACCGCAGGCAGAAGCTATCGTCAGTCTGCGTCTGTACCGTCTGTCCAATACCGATATCGTACAGCTGCGCAATGAGTTT
>CADBMY010000050.1 GCA_902795905.1 uncultured Erysipelotrichaceae bacterium | reverse complement strand
TTCCAGTTCGCACATCTTGATGACGTCAGCAGAACTCTTCAGATGGTAATATGTTCTTCCATCAGGGAGCTTCTCAGCGAATTCCTGGTCATCGTCTCTCCATCTGGAGTACAGCATATGATGGGAAGGCCATACCATGAAGTGGAACGGAATCAGCTGTTTAGCTTTGTCCTTACCCATAACGGCGATCTCTTCACCGGTAACGAGCAGGAAGTCAGGTGTAGATACATATGTAGATTCGAGGTTGTAGCGCTCGAGGTCAGACTTACGGCCTTCCTTGTTGTCGTCATTTCTTCCTTCAGCCCAGAAATCAGCAGGGGAGAAGATATCGAAGCCTACTTCTTTCAGAGCCAGTTCCCAAGGTCTCTGCTTACGGTAATCACGGGCGAAAGCTGCCTGAGAAGCGATATGCATGTGGGAACCCAGTCTCTGATAACCATCCAGCTTACGCAGATGATCATGGTTCGTATACTTCATAGCCATGTTGTGGCAGTCGTAGATACCTTCACTGTTGACGACAAGGAAGAAGTTCATCTTCTGTACTGTGCCGGGTTTAGCGTTGTATAACGGCCAGCGGACGTTGAAGTGTTCCTGCTGCTTGTTCTGACGGACACCGATGGCAACGGTCTTCCAGTCTTTGGAGAGGTTGTAGTAGTTGTATCCAACGTTGTTCTCTGTCTGACCGCCCCAGATGAATCTGTGCGGGTTAGGCATAACGGAGACAGCACCATTGGGCTGCTGCAGTGTCAGTACACGGCCTCTGGCCTGTACTCTCTGTCTGTCACGATCCGGTCCGCTGTTTGTACGCGGTGCAGGATTCTCAAGGACTTCTCTCTTCTTGGGAGTGATGTAGTAGATCTTGTCATTCTTGAAGCCGTCGAAGCCGCCGTGATACAGATAGCAGACACCGTCTTCCTCAGTGGAAGCGACAGCCTCGGCACGGATCAGGTTGGATCCTTCCCAGAAGTTCAGAGCGAAGCCGCCGGAGAACTTATGGCATGTGAAGCCATTGAATGTAACAGTCTGTCTGTTGCCGGACTTCTCATATGTGAATTCTGTTGTCTTGAAGGTGCTGTTGCCTTCAGAAACTTCCTTCGTACGGCTCATCGGATCATCGGAGTAGGTATCCCACTGATAATCCAGTTCTTCACCGGGTGCCAGACCCTTCTCACGCTGAGGATTGATCTTTGTACGAACACCGGTAACGATCTTGAACTGAGGGTGCAGGCGTTCTGCCAGTACCTTCTTCTCACCATTGGTTTCGTAGCTTAATTCGATAATGCAGGGCTGTTCATTATCGATACCGAGAACAGCTGTCCAGGTAAGATGATCTTCACCTGTCCACTTAACGATTTGTGTGTTAGCCATTTGTATAACCTCCTATACCAGTATAAGATAAATCTTACTTCGGGAATGCAGGGAACATATAGGATGTCCAGAGGATCATCGTGATCAGCTTCAGAAGAGCCGGGATAATACCCTGTTTGAACATGGACTTCAGGTCATAACCGCCGGATTCCATAACCAGAGGCATGATCGGTGTAGCTGTAGGGAAGAACCATGCGATCAGAGATGCATTCTGGATAGCCAGCATCAGACCCTTGGCGCTGCAGTGCAGAACTTCACATGTCATGATAGCAATCGGGAAGAACAGGTTAGCTGTAGCACCGTTGTTCATGAACTGTGTCAGGATGATGATGATCAGGCAGAACATGAAGTACATAACGAATGTATTCGGATGATCACCAAGCAGACCGGCGATCTTCTGGCCGATGAACATACCTGTACCTGTCTGAACAAATGCTTCACTCATGACATATGCGCCGATCAGCAGCATCATCAGAGAGATCGGAATTGCGTCGTGAGACTCTTTAACAGTGTTGACACCTGTGAAGTACATCAGAACTGCACATGCGGTCGTGATCTCCCACTGAGCAAGACCTGTCTTGTCAGCTGTAATTAACAGAGCTGTCATCAGAACGAAGATGACGATAGCGAGCTTATCCTGGAACGGAGTCAGTTCACGGGAAGCTTTTCTCTGCTTCATGTTCAGACCCTTGATCTCAACAGGCGGAGTATCGGGAGCCATCTTTATGCCGAAGAAGACGAAGTAAGCAAGCATGATCACACAGATCGGGAAACGGGCAATGAACGGATCCCATACACCGAATGTATCACCGAATGTGTAGCCTGCGCTCTCGAGGAAGCCGTTCAGTCTGACGTAAGCGACAGCACCGGAACCCAGAGGGATCGATGTCTGGTCACACAGCATCAGAGCAGCCAGCGGGAACATGACCTTGGAAGGGCTCTTGTCGAATTTCTCACATACCTCAAGGATCAGAGGATAAACAACAGCGAGACGTGTCAGAGCAGCACCCAGCAGGAAGCCCATGCCGAACAGGATGATCATGAACAGAGCGATACATTTCTCAAAGCTTCCGCCTGATACTTTGTACAGAACATTACCAATGTTCTTGATCAGCTTTGTCTTACTGAAACCGGCAGCGACCATCATCAGACCAGGCATCATGACGACGTTCTGATCAGCGAACTTGGCCAAAGCAGTCTTCGGATCGACGCAGCCAGTCAGCACCAGCAGGATGACGACGAACATCGCGATACCGCCGAAGCTGTACTTGGTGAATCCCAGCATACCAAGCATGACGAGCCAAATAATAATGTTAGTTAGAATTAACGGTGTCATTTTATTTTTCCTTTCTTTCAGCCCTGCAGAACCTGTCTGTGTAGTGTTCCCCTCAGTGATTTCTGCGGGCTTTACCGTGTCTTAACAATAGCATCGGCTTTGTCAAACACATATCGGACATATTTATCATCCATAAAAATGCAGAAAGCGCTTACATACCGTGCAAAAAAAGAATGTCCCTCAGGACACTCTTTTGTATCGTATTACCACTGATACTTAATGCCGGGTTCCAGCGTGCGTCTGTCTCTTTGCCATGTTCCGGCAAAGTCTGCCAGAAGGTGTGCCAGAGGATTCAGGGGTTCCTTACGCCAGGTCAGCATCATCCTGATCTGTTCCGTATTTCCGAGTTCGATCGGTACAGCCGTCAGACCGTGGATATTCCGGCGGAAGTGACGCATCGTGTTGAACGTGATACCGACAGCCTCGGAGTTCAGGATCAGACTCAGCTTGGCATCCATGCCCTCACAGAGATAGGCAATATCCGGTTCAAACCCATGTCTCTTACAGACATCGTATACCTGCTCGATATGTCCGTTATTGCGGGCATTGAAGACAAAGTGCTCATCCTTCAGCTCATCCAGAGTAACAGAAGTCCTGGACGCATACGGGGAATCCGACCTGACCATCAGGAAGAGACCGTTCTGCACAGCGATCCGTACATGAGGCAGATCACCAACATCCGCTTCCGGGATAATAAAGAAATCAAGATCGCTCATCAGCGGGTCATCCATGATCGAGCGTTCATCAAAGAGTTCTATGCGCACATCGGGATATACCTGCTGGAAGTCCGATATCATGAAGTACAGCGAGTCGTTTTCGATCATGACACCGATCTTCAGCACACCGCTGGCAGTTGATGATTCATTCAGACGCCGCAGGGTCATCTCCTGCATCTGAATGATACGTCTGGCACAGGTCAGGAAGTACTGTCCGTCACGGTTCAAAGTCATGCGTTTGCCGGAACGGTCAAACAGTTTTGTGTCAAGTTCCTTCTCGAGCTTGGACAGGGCTGCACTCAGGGTAGACTGTGAGATGTTGGCTTCTTCGGCCGCAATCGTCATATT
>CADBMY010000049.1 GCA_902795905.1 uncultured Erysipelotrichaceae bacterium | reverse complement strand
CACTGATGGTCATTCCCAACATTATTGCTCTGTTCTTCCTGACCGATAAGATCAATCAGTCCAAAGCAGATTACTACGACAATTATCTTCCCAAGCATCCTGAAGATAAGTAATACATAAAAATCAGAGGTCATCCTCTGATTTTTTAATCTATCGTAATGTCTTCCGGTCTTACCTGACGCAGACCTCTTCCCGGTTCGATCAGATATAATACAGGTTCTTCCCCTTCACAGGTATAGACAAACGGAAACGGTGAATTGGCACCGGCACCGAAGTTTCCGTTCTTATCCATACAGATCAGGCACAGCTGTTCGCAGCTGCCTTTTCTTTCGGTCAGTTCTGCCGTCAGTTCATCTACAGCTTTCTGTGCCGCATCCATGGCTGAATGACCATCTGCCATCAGCTGCGTGACCCGGTAGGCAAGTACTCCCTTGGCAATCTCTTCGCCAAAGCCTGTACAGGCTGCCCCGCCCTTCTTACTGTCGGCATAGAACCCGCAGCCGACCATCGGTGTATCCCCGAGTCTGCCGTTCTCTTTCAGGAATAACCCGGAAGTGGATGTTGATACAGCAATCGTCCCATGGCTGTCAAGACCGATGAAACAGACTGTATCATGTTCCTGATATGCCTTCAGATGCTCACGCTTATCTTTCTCTTCCAGATACTTTGCATAACTCTCCGGTGTCAGATTATTGCGCTTCTCAAAGCCGTGAGACTCTGCATATTCGGCAGCTCCTGGCCCCGCAAGGAAATTATTGGCACTTCTTTTCGCAAGACTGCAGGCAATATCCGCCGGTGAGCGGAAGCCCTCAAGAGCCCCTACAGCCCCATAGGAAAGCGTATCTCCGTCCATGAAACCGGCATCCGTCAGCACGCGTCCGTTCCTGTCGGGAAGTCCCCCGTATCCTACCGATTGATAGGACGGTTCATCCTCGATACAGTGTATGCCGCTCAGGATCGCTTCGGCTGCTGTACTGCCGCTCTGCAGCAGATCTGCGGCTCTGGCATTCCCCTGCAGAGACATCTTCCATGTCGAGATCACAGCCCATTTCTTCTTCATCAGTGATTGAACGCATCCGGCAGATCGTTTTCCAGCAGTATCGTTTCGCTTCCGTCAGTGGTCTGCCATAGATGCGCAAAAGCCTCCTGTACCGTATCTTTCACCATGACGTTATTCATATCATAGCCGCTCTCCTGCAGGCCTTGATAGATCGGCTGTACCTGATGTTCACCAACTAGGATGACCTCATCACAGCGGTCTTTCATATAGGCGCCAAACTCACGGTTCATCTTGTCCTGGATCTCACCGAGATCGATCATTCCGGGAGTGACAATGATCCGTCTTCCCGGCATTCTGCTCAGTACATCCAGAGCCATCCGGGAACCGCTGGGATTGGCATTAAAGGCATCATCAATGAACACTCTGCCGTTGATCCTCTTCACTTCCAGACGGTGTTCAACCTGCGGTGTCGTCTTTACCGCCCTGGTAATGACCGGCCAGGGAACCTGCAGATATCTTGCACAGGCGATCGCCGAGAGGATATTGAGGATATTCAGCTCACCGAGAAGCTTTGTCTCCATCGGATATCTCTCTTCACCATGAACAAGTATAAATGAGGAACCATGGGCACTGTAGACGATATCCTCTGCACGGTAATCTGCTTCTTTACAGCGAATGCCGTAGCTGATGATCTTCACAGGATTCTTTACCTGATAATTACGTATCAGGTCATTATCATAGTTCAGTATCCCGCATCCGTCTGCCGGAAGCAGTTCGATCTCCTGCATCTTTTCACGGGTGATATTCTCCTGTGAGCCGAATGTAAGCAGATGCTGAGGACCGATCGAAGTCACAATACCGATCTGCGGTCTGACAAACTCCATCAGTTCCGTAATATCACCAACATGGTCGGCACCCATCTCACAGACAAATACCTGATGGATGGGCTTAAGATGCTCTCTCACCGTACGGGTAATACCCATCGGTGTATTGTAGGATGCCGGTGTCATCAGTGAATCAAAGCGTTCAGAGAGCACGGACTGAATGATATTCTTTGTCGAAGTCTTTCCGTAACTGCCGGTGATGCCGACGATGATCAGACCGGTATGTGAGCGCAGGATCTTCTTCGCATCATTCAGATACCACTGTTTCACCGCGTTCTCGATCGGCAATGTCAGCGCAGCCATCGGATAGATCAGCAGCCAGATACCGATACCGGAGATAAACATGCAGAGCCAGAGGATCCATGTCTCCTTTACCGCATTCAGCAGGATCACATAGATCAGAACCGACAGCACGATCAGTACAGCGATCTGTCTTTTCACCCTGTCCGTCAGTACCAGCGGTTTGATGTACTTTGTCCTTGTCTCCTGCAGAATCTCCCATACCGCCAGAATACAGAGAGCGCCGATTGCCAGATACCGGGCATCTGCGATATTCATCACCGACAGGATGACACAGATGATCAGTACAAGGATCTGCCGCAGCGAGCTTTTCAGTACGACTGCAGGGTGTTCACGAAGCCACCCGGTATATCTGCCGAATTCGTATCTGTTCTGCTGAAACATATGCAGCGCATGCCTGGCGGGCACGATACTGTTGAGCAGCAGTGCCGTGATCAATACCGCTATCATCGCTCATCCTCCTTCAGAAATGCATCAAGCACACGGTTAAATCTTTCTGCCTGATGCCAGTATGCCCAGTGATCATCATTCTCAAAGATGACCAGAGCAGCGTCCGGCATATCCCTCTCCATCTGTTTTCCCATCCAGAGAGGTGCTGCCTCATCATTCTCACCAAATACCAGAAGTACCGGGCAGACAACATCCTTCAGGATGGGACTGACATCATCATTCACTACTTTGACAAATGTCTCTCTCATTACACCCGTAACATTCCGGTAATCTTCCGAACCCCGTTTTCTCTTCAGTTCTTCAAGAAGTTTTCCCTGTCCTGTCTTCTCAAGGACCCAGCGGGCTGCTTTATAACTGCCTGTACGCAGATGCCAGGCTGCCCCATGCGGAGGACGGATCCCTGCCGCTCCGGTCAGGCACATCTTGCGGACATCATGATGTACAGCCGCATACCGGATCGCTGCCCGGCAGCCGAAGGAATGCCCGATAAAGATCGGTTCCCTGATCTGATTCTCCATAATAAAGTCTTCCAGAAAGTGCATATACTCTTCTACAGACCAGGCAGACGGCGGTTCATCACTCTCACCAAAACCGGGAAAATCCAGATTCCATACCGAAAAGCGATCCGAGAGATGCTTCTCCACAGCAGACATCATGATCATCTTCTGTCCCCATCCGTGAAGCAGCACGACATCTCTGCCGGCACCGCTGTGTCTGTATGCTGTTCTGACTCCGTGGAATTCCCTGTATTCTGTCATTTCTTCCTGCGTGTACTGCCTTTCTTTTCCCGTTCCTTATTCTTCTTATCCTTTTTGGTGATCTCTCTCCATACACGGAACGATACACCATTCTGCAGATTCTCTGCCTCTACCCTGTATCCGTATGTTGTTGCGACCTTCCAGACGATGGAAAGGCCAAGTCCGAATTTACCGTCACTGCCTTTCTCGTACGGTCTGAACAGTGATGCCAGATGTTCCTCGTCGATCTGACTGCCGTCGTTGATGACCTTCAGTTCGCCTTCATGCAGAACGATACGGATCATGGTATGGGCATAACGCAGGGCATTGTCGATCAGATTCTCTATGACGATACGCCATGGTTCCTCATCACCGTGGAAACAGACATTATCATCCAGTTCTCGCTGGAACGTGATCTCGGGACGGATCACACTCAGTGACAGCAGGACCTTATCGATCAGCTGGTTCATATTCAGATTATCCCCTTCCGGAAGTTCATCGAGGAGATATTCCATCTTGTTCAGGGTGATCAGACTGCGTACTTTCTTCTCCAGTCTGTCCGCATGTTCGATGATCACATCGATCGACTTATTCAGTGTACCGTATGGATATACACCGTCTTTAATACTTTCGCTGTAACTCTTGATCGTTGCGATCGGTGTCTTCAGGTCATGAGAGATATTCTGGATCATCTCCTGACGTGACTGCTGCTGTTTCTGCAGTTCCGCCTGCATGTCTGTAAGCGCAGAAGCCACCTCACCGATCTCATCTCTTCGCCGGATATTCAGTACTGCCGGTTCATCATTCTTGATCTTGTTAATGTAGTTCCTGATCTGATACAGAGGTCTGATCAGAGATACGACCCAGAGGATCAGCAAGATAAACAGAACCGCAACAATGATCACATTGATATTAACTACATTGATTACCAGAGAGGCTCTGAAATCATTCTCAAAATCTGAAGGCAGATAAGAGATCAGGTATGTCCCCGGTTTATATTCAACGGTTGTATACAGTATCTTTGCGGTAGGCGCAAACAGTCTTCTGCCGGTCTCTATGACATGATCGCCGAGGATGCCCTCTTCCGTGCCGAGCAGACGCTTGATATCATCCTGTACCATCGTATCCGGAACCATGTCTCCAACACCGGTAAAGCGGTCTGCACGCTCATCATACAGAGTATGGTAGACCATCTCCCCGCGGATATCACTGACATCATCGATCTTCTCAAGGTATACCAGATAGGTATCCTGGGAAGCATGGATGATCCTGAACATCTCATTCTCGGTAAAAGCATCGATCGAAGGTGACAGGAAAACAGACAGAAAAAAGGTAAATCCGGCTATAGCTAAAATAGCAATCGACAGCAATTGCTGAGTTAAGCTGAGCTCTCTAACCCAAAGATATACCCTTTTCATTTACCCCAGTCTGTATCCGAATCCGTAAATGGTATGTATCATCAGTTTCGGCATTTTCCGCCGCAGACGTCTCATCGTATCATCTACGACTCTGTCATTTCCGTAATAATTGGTCTCCCATACCTTCTCGAGGATCTGTTCTCTGGTAAAGGCCGTACCGCGGTTTCTGACAAACAGCATCAGCAGTTCGAATTCCTTCGTTGTAAGATCGATCATCTCACTGCCGTCTCTGACGGTTCTCTGCCCTTCATCGATCACATAACTGTCTACCGTGATGGTCGCATTCTCATCCTTGTATGTACGCCGGATGATATTGTTTACACGCAGGACCAGTTCCTTCGGTGAGAACGGTTTTGTGATGTAGTCATCACTGCCCTTTTCAAGACCGATGATACGGTCAAATTCCTTGTCTCTGGCAGACATGAAGAT
>CADBMY010000048.1 GCA_902795905.1 uncultured Erysipelotrichaceae bacterium | reverse complement strand
TAATCTAAAGGATATATAATAAAACCTGATAGAGGGAATGCATATGACAGTAAGAAAACATCGTTCGGCTGTCCTTACCTTTCTCGGGCAGTACAGAAGTCAGCTGGGTATCAGTTACTATACCTGCGAAGGAGAAGAAGACCGTATTCTGGGGGTGCAGATCAGTGAAGCACCGATCAAATACCTTCTTAAGTATGCGCAGAAATGCGGGAATGACATCACCGATGTTGTCTGTGTGCTGACCAGGGAGGTCACCGATGCTGAGCTGTCGGCACTGAAGGGAAGAGTCAATAATACATATGACCGCTATTTCCGCAGCAGTATCATATATCCGTACTGCGGTGATGGTCTGAAACGGGGCGGTGAGATCGTTGAAGAGGGTCTTCACTATCCGATCTTTCCGCGTGTGCATTTCATTGACTGGGATCCCGCAAACGGTTCTGCCGAGCAGCTGCTGAAGAATGTCGGGGATGCCCTGGATATCGGTTATACCGACGGTCTTGATCTCTATGCGGATCAGACCGCTACAGGCAGAGAATCTGTATACCTGATGCCTCTGATCCTGCAGTATCTGGAGATGGCGGGAGGCAGACTGCGCAAAGCTGTCTACGCGGATATCAACCAGAAGATGATACGGACGATCCGTACCGGTACAGAGCTTGTGCCGCTGCGGGAAGCTGCCGCAGAGTTCCTGCTCAGCGGACACTGTACAAAGCTGAAAACTATTGTCAAAGATCTGCCGGAGGGCAATGATCAGACGGCCCTGGAGAAACTGATCACATTTGCGGATACACTGGCAATGAATGATACAGCGCATCTTGCGGCGGTGATCAGGGAACTGGCGGAGGCCTTCCGTGATGTCAGTGATGACAATACTCTGCTCAGTCAGACTGTGACCCTGCTGAAGGAGAAACTGGAACCGGAGCGATTCCTGGATGAGGATAAGATCAACTGGCATGAGGTCGTGAAGTGGTGTATCGATCATCAGCTGACCCAGCAGGCAGTTGTCCTGTTTGTGGAGAAGATGCCTTCCTACTGGTTTGACAGGAAGCTGATCCCGGATGATGTGATCTTCTTTGATGAAGACGGAAATATCGATGCATATGAGGGAACACTGTTAAGTGCACCGCATAACTCCGACCGTGAGACAGAGGTATTCTACGGGCCTCTCTATGACAGGATCGCCCAGGGCTTAATGATCCACAAGTATGTCAGAAGACTGCGGGAGATCGGAGAGAATATCCAGGAGCCGGCAGAGAAGCTGCAGGTCATGAAGCACCGTATCGCCAATACGATCTCATCGTCGGGTGATGAGAAGCTCGTTGATATCCTGACCAAGATCCAGAATACATACAGGGGCTTTGAGGAGTTCGGCAGCTATGAGGACAGCTATGGCACTGCCTACGGCAAGACAGCCTCGGCAGTGATCGATCAGTGTATCTCCGGCAGAAATCTGGCGGTGATCCACCGTCTCTGTTATGACAACTATGATGCATATCTGGATATCCCGAGAAATGTCTCCGGAGATAACAGGCGTACATATTCAAAGAAGGAATATGCTCTGGAAGTGCTGAGTGTAAAGGAAACAGATAATACGTCCAAGGCACAGCATCTGAACCGTGAACAGATCACTGAGATCATGAATATCGAGAACAGAGAGAAGCTTCTTGAAGTCATGAAGTATTATCTGGCATTGAAGATGGTCCGCAACCGTCTGAACTATGCCTGTGAGAAGGAACTCAGTGAGGATGAAGAGTATACGATCGCATCCCTGAAGGGATCCTTCGGACTGCAGGTAGGCTTTGACCACGACAGTGTGGAAAGACTGCTCAGGGAAGGACTTGCGGCAGGATACTGCGAGAAGTATGTACCTGCCGAAGAGACGGAAGAGTAACTGTATGAACAAATGAAAAGCCTCCGCGGAGGTTTTTCTTGTGCGTGTATATACGTGGATCAGTGATTCTCGGTACGCTGTTTTTCGGCAGCAGGATCAGGTCTGTTGCATGCGTACTTTGGTACACCGCTTTCCTCGTAGGTGAGGATGTTTTCGGCCACTGCCTGCTGGGAGCGCAGCGAAGATTCCGGTGTGTTGGCGGCACTGTGCGGGGTAGCCAGGACATTCTCCATCCGGAACAGGGGATTGTCCGGGTCTGCCGGTTCCTTCTCAAAGACATCGAGTGCGGCTCCGGCGATCACGTGCTCGTTAAGAGCTTTGATCAGTGCCTGTTCATCGATCACAAACCCGCGAGTCGTATTGACCAGGATCGCTGTCGGTTTCATCATTGCCAGTTCCTTCCCGCCGATCAGGTGTCTTGTGCTGTCACTGCCGGCAGCGTGGATACTGACGATATCAGCGTTCTGCAGGGCTTCTTCCAGGGTCTCTGTCAGGGTCACATAATCCGGTACGGTTGTTTTATCTGTATACGGATCATAGGCCAGGATACGCATGTCAAAGCCGCGCAGAAGTCCGGCTGTGCGTCTGCCGATGTGTCCGAAGCCGATCAGGGCAACAGTCTTTCCGCAGAGTTCGATGGCTTTGGCGGCCTTGAAGGCTGCCTTCCAGTCCGGGGTCTCTGCACGTAAGCGCAGGGTGATCGGGTAGAGCTGCTTGGCAGCTGCCAGGATCAGTGTTACCGCGTGTTCTGCGACGGTAATGTAGTTGACAAGCGGTGTGTTGGCTGCCCAGATCCCCATCTCCGTACAGGCTTCGAGGTCTACCCTGTCCATGCCTACACCGGCTTTGGAGATCAGCTTCAGTCGCGGGGCTGCCTGCAGTACTTCTCTTGTGACAACGGATTTGCCCGGTACATAGATATCACACTCTGCCAGTAAGCGGGGATCGATCGCTGCACCGTCACCTTCCGTGATCGTATAACCGTTCTGACGCAGGATCGCACTGACTTCGGAACCTGCAGGAGAGTAAAAGTATACTGTCTTGTTCATGTCATCCTCCCTGGGTGATGTATGTCAGATACCGGCTTCCCGGTGCTGTATGAGTTTCTGCAGGATGTCTGCGTCTTCGAGGAACTGCTCTTCACTGTCATCCATGACGAATTCAAGCAGGGCATATCTGTCTTCATCACAGCGTACATGACGCAGGTAGGTCTGCCAGTACGCGATGCCTTCC
>CADBMY010000047.1 GCA_902795905.1 uncultured Erysipelotrichaceae bacterium | reverse complement strand
GTGGAGGGGGCACTGGTCCGTCAGGAGAAACAGGAGAATCAGGAAGGTGTGAAACAGCTTGTGCATGCGATGGACCCGGAGGCAACAAAGGTACTGCGCAGAATGCACGCGGATATCTGGAATCTCTGCAATAACCATATTCTCGATGCCGGTGAAGACGGTGTGCGCAAGACGCTGGAAGAAGCGGAACGCTTCGGAGCCAGGACAGTCGGTGTCGGCATGGATCTGAATCAGGCGAAGAAGATCCTGTACTTCCCGGAGGCGGGAGGTATTGGTATGTTTGCGGTCGGCTTCCGTACAGGCTGTAAGCCCGCAGGAGAGGCAAAGGCAGGAACATTGCTCTGGAATGAGATGGACCTGATCGAAGCGAATATCCGCGAAATCAAGCAGAAGTGCCGGTGGTGCTGTCTGATCGTCCACGGCGGCGAGGAGTTCACTTCGCTGCCCAGCCCGTATGTGCGGGAACGTTATCATAAGTTTCTCGACATGGGTGCAGATATGATCGTTGCGCATCATCCGCATGTGCCGATGAACTATGAGACGGTCGGCGATAAAGTGATCTTCTACTCACTCGGCAATTTCATCTTCGATACGGATTATCAGCGGGCTCAGTACCATACGGATGAGGGTATCCTCGTCAAGCTGAATTTCACACCGGATGCGTACACGTGGGAAGCAGAAGGTATCCGCATCATCCGCGGTCCTGAACATATCGTCAGGGCAGATCTGCCGCAGATCTTTGAGGATGTGCAGCCGGAGGAATATGAGAGACTGATTCCGCTGGCAGCGAAGATGTTTCTGGCCGCAACGAAGCGCCAGCAGATCTATCTGAACCGTAAAGAGTATGAACACAAGACGGAAGAAGAATGGGAGGCACACTTCACCGATCCGAACCGCCGCTACCGTGTTCCCGGGGAAGCACTGGATTTTACCGTGATCTGGGAGCTGGCGCAGAAAGCTGAAGACGGAGAATGGAAAAACAGCTGTCTGGAGAATGTGAAAGAGTATATTCTCGGACAGATGTGAAGAACTGATGATAATCTGCAGACCTGCATGATCGTGCGGGTCTTTTTTATACATACAGGGATAAGTCAGACATATTCGGAGACACAAACTACAGGATCGCACTGATTGTGTTATATTTAAATTAACAAAGCACAGTGAGGTACAGGATAATGGTTGATAAAACAACATTTTCAGTAAACGCGTCTAATCTCACCATGCGGATCCAGCAGGCTGAGATCTATCTGAAGGAATTTGAGAATGAGGTAAAACGGGCAAACGGAGCTACCGGTATTTTCCGCTCGAAGGAGGATGCGCTCTCCCGTATCATGATCCTCAATGAGTTTGCACCGCAGGATGCACGTGTGCAGGCGCTGTTTCAGCGGGCAAGAAACTGTATTATCGGCGCCACCGGTAATTTCACGACGATTACCGATGAGATGACTGTCTATCTGAAAAATGAAGAGAATATCCGTACACTGTATGCACAGAAGAGTCTGACAGCCTGGAATGCGCTGACAGCACAGTATGCGGATAAGATGCTTGAGAAGGTCTTCCCGGCTCCGGATGTTACACAGGTGACCATGGAAGAACTGAAGGGGAAATACGTGGTCCTGGATGAAGTCCGTTATCCGATGAACCAGTTTGTAGGTATCACCGGTGAGTATATTTTCATGGGCAAGAGATCATCCGGCATGTATTTTGTCAAGATCGACGGCAGAAGGTGGCTGGGACCGTACGAAGCAGTCAAGCGCTATCGCAGACTGGTGGACAGTACGATGATGGAAGTGGATAAATGGACTGTCCTCGGTGAGATCACGGACATGACTCTGGAAGTGCCGGAAGCCGGTGAGAAGAAGATCGGCGGTGCGGTATACGCAGTCGTTGTGGAACCGATCGCACTGTATGTGCCGGGACATGTTCTGGGTCTGTATGATCCGGAAAGTGAGACCAGCGGCCGTTTTGTGGGTGAAGAGGAAGTGGCAGCCATTAAGGAAAGCTGGTATACAGAGAAGTCTGTACCGGAAGATGTAACACCGGAGAGACTTGTGGAGATCTTCCGTCAGGCGATCAAGGAAAAGAACTATGATCTGTATGTCGACTGCATTCAGCCGGAGAGAAGACTGAATCCGATACAGGAATCACTGCTGCTGTATCACTGGGATCTGCATCAGGAGCGTTTCCATGGTGAGTATGTACATGCGGATGTCGTGAAAGATGCCACAAAGATCACGGTCGTCAAGGGCTACAGTGATGAAAGCGGACTGGAGTCGTACTTCCTGTCGGCAGAAGATCAGAAGAGTATAGCCGCAAGATACGGTGACAAGGTGGAATATGCGTCTGTACAGACCGTTTCTTTCGATAAAAACGGCAAGCAGCTGGGAAGTCCGGTCAGAAGAAATCTGATCCGTACTAACGGCGGCAGATGGTATATTCGTGATTATGAGATCAGATTCTGATACATACAGATAGAATTCAGGAGTAAGTAATATGTCAGAAGGATACGATAATAATCAGGAAGTCAATGTCTTTGATTGGGAGAGCATTGACGAGAAAAAGATAATCAACGAGCTTCTGGGGTTCTGTACACGGTGCAATGAGGCAGCCCGGCAGCTGAAAGCCATGTTTGCGAATAATGAATGCAAGAAGACAGAGGACGTACTGAAAGCTTTTGCGTACGGAGACCTTGGCACATCCGGCTGGATATCCGAGTTTCACCAGACTAATTCAGATTCTTTTTCAAAGTATCTGAACGGAAATGCAAGACCTACATGGTACAGTGAACTGCCTTTGGACAAGCAGAAGAAGTATGACATGATCATGACGTATTACAAGGATACGTTTTATCTGCTGAGTGCATTTAGTGATCTGTATAAGATCCTGGTGGATCTGGTTGACCGTCAGACCCTCAGAGAAGGCTTCAGAGTCGGTTATATGATCTTTAACTTTGAAGATGCCGGCATCAGTGACAGTACATACAGAACGATCGAGATCGATGCCAGACAAGTATCCGACAGGATCAACAGAAGCTGGGGCGATACGGAAAACATAGCCCAGAGCTCGAAGAGATTCCTGGAGGATAACAGCTCACGCATGGATTTCAGCAGCCTGAAGGCAGGCTACAGAAAGGCCCGTCTGAAGGACTACATTGACAGCTTCAGAAACAGTGTGCTGGCGGACAGTTTCGGTGTACAGTCGGATGGTACATTCTATGTGAAGGCAGGTATTCTTGCAAAAGTCAGAGTCATTGACAGGTATACCTTTGTGCTAGCACAGACGGAGTACATCGGTGATGTGATGGAAAAGCTGATCGAAACCTGCAAGGAGATCACGAACAAGCAGCTGCTTCCGTACGAAAAGAATGCCCGCACCGAGGCAGGCGGGAACTGCTTCATGATGCTGAGAAGACTGACTGCGGCAATCACGGAATATGCGGAGACGGTCCTCGGTGCATTCAAGGCATACAAGGATGCGGATCCCAATAGCTCTCCGTTCTGCTTTATGGGCAAGCCGTCACTGTACAGCAGTGTCCAGAAACGGTATTCCTTCCAGCCCAGCTGGCAAGACCCGTGGGACGGCGGTACGGATTATGCGGATCTGTACGTGATGGAAGCTGTTTCTCTGACGGAACACTGTGAGGAGTTTGTAAGAAAGCACGGGAATACCGACTTCAGAGACTGAGTGAGAAGAGAGATATACGATGCGGCCTAATTACAGATTTCATGTGCCTGAGCAGAAAAGACTCAGATATATTATTCATAC
>CADBMY010000046.1 GCA_902795905.1 uncultured Erysipelotrichaceae bacterium | reverse complement strand
GAACGGTTTTCCGGCATTGATGCGTTTTCGTGTCGATGCGGTAAAAGACGGACAGAGCGTATCGGCAGGGATCACGGAAACCTTTGATCCGCGTGCGTACTTCCCGGAGAAGGAAAAACTGATCATCGGTGAGGATATCAAGCCTGAAGATATCAGATCACTGACGTGGATGACTTCCGGCACAACAGCAGAGTCATCGCAGATGCTGGAAGTAAGCTTATCCGGAAGTGAAGCTTTCATTGCCGGACACTATTACGAGGATATGCACAGGCATGAAGTAAACAAGAAGCTGACAGCACCGGAGCGTGAAGAGTTCATGCGTATTCTGGCGGAGGGCAGTCTGCTGCGCAGCTATGTCATGGATCCGGAGTTCTTCATGTTGGATGGTTCATCCTATACGATGACACTCTCCTGGAACGGTATGGAGAGACGGGATTCGTATTATGTATACCGGAACGATACGGATATTCCTGCCTGGCTGATCGCTCACAGCCGCCGAAGCAGCGTTGGCTGGATCGCCGGATGTGCCGGTATAGGAGCTGTGATCGGTACCTTGCTTTACCGGAAGAAAAAGCACTGAGTTCTTCAGGAACGGATATCCGTTCCTTTTCTTAATGATTTGTTAAAGGTTCTGCGCCTGTTTTCTTAATCGGGATATCCATACAATGTAATTGAGGTGAGAGGGATATGAATACTGTACTGATCGTTGATGATGACAGAGATATCGTAAATGCGCTGGAGATCTATCTGAGACCGGAAGGGTATACACTTCTGAAAGCTTATACAGGTCTTGAGGCAATGGAGATCCTGGAGAAGGAACATGTAGACCTGGTCCTGCTGGATATCATGATGCCGGGCATGGATGGCATGACAGTTGTTTCAAAGCTGCGCACTTTCAGCAATATTCCGGTGATCCTGTTAACTGCCAAGAGCGAGGATACCGACAAGGTGCTGGGTCTGAATATCGGTGCTGATGACTATGTGACCAAACCGTTCAATCCTGCGGAAGTGATCGCCAGAGTACGCTCACAGCTGCGCAGATATACACAGCTGGGCGGGGCAGCCAAAACACCGGATGAACTGGCGATCGGCGGTATCGTACTGAATGATGACGCCAAGCAGGTCACAGTTGACGGCAGTGAGATATCACTGACACCGATGGAATTCAATATCCTGAAACTGCTGATGGAACATCCCGGGAAAGTACTGTCTTCACGGGAGATCTACCGGCAGATCTGGAATGAAGATCCGATCGGTGTCGAAGGTGTCGTCGCTGTGCATATACGTCATCTGCGTGAAAAGATCGAGATCGATCCCTCTGAACCGAGATATATCAAGGTCGTATGGGGCCAGGGATATAAGATGGAGGCAGGAAAATGAATAACAGACATAGTATATATGAAAAGTTCTGGGCCAAGGTCCTGGCTGTGTTTCTGCTTTGCGCACTAGGCGCAGGGATCGTCTGGGCTGGTATAGGGATGATCGTCGGAGCTTCGGATTATGTATCTGCTGAGAGCTTCTACGAGACACATCATGTGAGCTCCATGATGGAGGAGAACGGGAGATCTATCCTGATCAATCAGCTGTACGAGGGGACGGCAGTAGATAATTACACAAATTCCAATTATCTGTATAAGACATACAAGAGGAATAACTACGGCAGGTATGAACTGACAGATGAGAACTATGCCGGAAATGATGCGAATACGTTGATCGGTGTTGAAAAGACACTTTATTTCGAAGTAAAGAAGGATAATAAGGAGTTCTTCAGGCAGTATAAAGCCGCAACTGCCGCAACTGCAGACATGAAGAACTATGACTATTACATGATCGAAGTGAAGGTACGTGATCCTCTGCTCTACAGAGACAGACTGTACTCAGCGATGGAGATCTACAACATGTATAAACCTGTATCGGCATATCTGGTGCCGGCGGTGACGATCATGGCGGTGCTGATGGCACTGGTGCTGCTGTTTGCGTTCCTTGCGGCAGGTCATGCCGAGGGTGTGGAGGGTATTCACCTGTTATGG
>CADBMY010000045.1 GCA_902795905.1 uncultured Erysipelotrichaceae bacterium | reverse complement strand
TTCCCAGTCAAATGTATAGTAACCGTTGTCATTCTTCATCTGGAAGCCGACATAGTGTCTGCCGACACCGGTAACATCCTGATTGTAGTAATATGTAGGCTGCGGAACGATAACACCGTCACCTACTTTTGTCAGTTTTTCGATTGCCTCGACAATGGCACTGTGAGCACCGTGAGCGCAGCGGATCTCTTCAGGCTTGACCTGCAGACCGAATCTGTCATTCTCCCAGCGACATACTGCTTCGAAATACGCTTTCGGAGCCTGTGAATAACCGAAGATACCGTGCTGTGCTTCTTTTGTCAGAGCATCGATGATCTGCGGCGCGCATCTGAAGTCCATGTCCGCAACGAAGAAGCAGAGTCTGTCCTCAGGGAGTTTGTCCGTAAGGAACATCGCTGCCATTCTTTCATTATTGGACCATTTGGAAGAGTAACTTCCTTCTTCATGAATGCGGTCTACAACTTCGTCAAAATTGTACTTCATTGTTTCCTCCTTTTTCATGAACCTTATGTTCTATGATTATCTTAATAATATTTATGTCATTATGCAACAGAATATTTCACGTGTTATACAGTATACAGTTTTTGTACAGAACACATATTTCTGTTACTATAATGACATTGTCAAAACACGGAGGCAGTATTATGCGCATGAGGAAAAAGAAGTGGGCAGAGCCCTATCTTGAAGAGCACAGTGATTACGCACTGAAGGATCCCGCGGTGTATGCCGGCAGGTGGCGGGAATTGCTTCAGGGCGGTGTTCTGCATGCGGAACTTGGCTTTGGCAAGGGTGATTATCTTCTGCACATGGCAAAGATGTATCCGGAAGAGAGCTGGGTCGGCATCGAGCGGGATGTCAGCGCAGCAGCTGTCGCTGTCCGCAAGGCGGTTGAGGAAGGACTGGAAAACTACAGCAATACCAGGATGATCGTCGGCAATGCCGAATACATGGAAGACTGGTTTGCGGAAGGGGAGATCGATGTGATCCACCTGAACTTTTCCGATCCCTGGCCGAAGAAATACACACATAAGCGCAGACTCTCCAGTACACGCTTTCTCGGTATGTACAGGAAGCTGCTTTCGCCGCATGGTAAGATCATCATGAAGACCGACAACAAGGATCTGTTTGAGGATTCGGTCAAATACTTTCTGGATAATGATTTCCGGCTGTTGGATATCTCCGTGGATTTCCGCAGGAATCCGCATCCTGAAGATGCCGTGACGGAATATGAGCAGAGATTCATGGATCAGGGCATACCGATCAACAGGATCATCGTCGAACCCAGGTAAATATGATAAAATAGCGATGATGAAAAAACTGATCAGAGTATTGGCAGCAGCTTTTCTGACCGTTGCCTGCGGCTGTGCCGAAATGCCGGCATCCCTGCAGGAAAGACTCGATATCCGTGTGGAGAACAGTCTTGGAACGAATGCGCCGCTGCCGAACTACAACCATAAATACTATGCCTATTACGCAGAGCCTACGCTGGGCAGGATCGACTCCCATACAGCCGGGAATACCTTTTCGTATAACGGTACGAAGTTTGTGATGAATCTGAAGATCGCGGATGTGATCAACGGTGAGTATTACAGCGATACGGAGGCTGTAAAGGCAGAGATCAGCGGTACACCGGCGGCCGGCAGCACCGGCAGTTATACTGCCAGTGACGGCAGCGAACACCCGTATGCGATTTTGATCTACAGGAGTGAAGACGGCTCCTGCCTGATCTCGCTGCAGACGGATGCAGTGGAAGCGTATGCGGTCAGTGCCGAGTGTGATGCGGCGGATGTGGCCGGAGCCATGCTGAGGGTGGCAAAGAGTGTCAAGGTGGACCATGACGAAGTCGTGGCAGCCTTCTCCAACCGCCAGGATATCTCCTACAAACGCAAGCCGATCGAATTGTTCCAGTTCATTGCCCCGGAAAGCGGTGCAATTGCCGAACTGTTCCCGGACAATACGACTGCGATCGGTGAAGTCGGTGATCTGCAGAACTATGAAAGCTACCAGTCTCTTGACTATTCCAAGCGCAGAATAGAATCCGATGAGTATGATTACTATCAATTTATCGAAGAGGACAGGTAATACATCTTAACAATAAAACAAAAACAGAGTAGAATTAATTGGAAGGAATGGTGAGTCCGCATGAGTGTTTTTAAGAAGTTACAGAACCTTTTATTTGAGGAAGAAGAAGAGGTAGTAGAGGAAGTGATCCCCGAGCCGGAGCCTGTTAAACGTCCGGCCCAGACATATACGGAGAGACCTGCAGAACAGCGTCCTGTCATGCAGCAGGTTAAAGAGAGACCTGTGCAGCAGCAGGCACCGGCTGTTCCCAATTTCATGATCAATCAGAGAAGGGAAGAGCCTGTACAGCAGGTATATGAAGAACCGAAGCAGGAAAAGCCTGCAGGTTTTGGTCTTACTGTTGATGATGTCAATGACGAGACAATGAATCTGCATGTGCCCGGAAGTACCATGCCGCAGACACAGCCCCAGCAGCGTCCGGCAGCACCGAATCCTGCAGCACCCGCAAGACCCAAGGAACAGGCATCTGCCAAGCCGAGAAAACAGACACCTGCTTATGAGTTTACACCTGTCATCAGCCCGATGTTCGGTGTAGATGAGAAGGATATTGATGCTCTGCAGACGACCGGCAAGGCGAAATCACCGATGACCTCTCCCGGCATGAACGATAATGTATCCAAGGTCATTTCACCGATCTACGGTATGAGCAAGGAAGCAGAACCGAGCAGGATCCAGGATACGGTGGAGAAGTCCAACCGCATGGAAGAGACGGTTGTTACTGAAGATAAACAGGAAACAGAAGATGCACTTCCTGATTTCTCTCTCGATGATATTCTGAAGATCAGAGATGAGGAATTCCGTGACAGCACGGAGCAGCCTACTCTGTTTGATGAGATTATAGACGAGACAACGCTTCTCGACAGTGACAATCTTCGTAAATAAGGAGAGAACATGGTTTATTACTTTATTGGCATCAAGGGCACAGGAATGGCGTCTCTGGCATGCATGATGCATGATCTGGGACATGATGTCAGCGGAAGTGATCAGCCGAAGCATTTCTTTACGGAAGAAGGTCTCAGAGACCGAAATATTCAAATATTTGATTTCAACGAAAGCAATATCAAGGATGGCATGCATGTCATCATTGGTAATGCTTTTTTAGAAGATTTTCCGGAAGTGATCGCGGCCAGATCCAATCCTACCTGCACATGTCTTCGCTATCATGAATTTGTCGGACAGTTTATCGAAAACTATCATACGATCGCGGTATCGGGCAGCCATGGCAAGACGACAACGACCGGTCTTCTGGCATCGGTGCTCAGCGAATACGAGAATACAGGCTGGCTGATCGGTGACGGCAGCGGTCATGTGACGGCAGACACAAAGTATTTCTGCCTGGAAGCAGATGAGTTCCGCAGACACTTTATCCAGTATCATCCCGATTATGCGATCATGACCAACATCGAGATCGATCATGTGGATTACTTCAGGGATAAAGATGATTACAGACATGCGTACGAAGAGTTCTCCGCCAATGTGAAGAAGGGGATCTTTATCTACGGTGATGATGAAGAAACCCGTAAGGCTGTGCTGGACCCTTCCGTACCGCACTGGTATTACGGCTTAAATGATGATGACGATCTGCAGGCTGTCAACGTTGATGAGCGTTCCGACGGCATGGATTTTGATGTGATCTTCGAGGGCAGAGAGTGCGGACATTACGCACTGCCGTTTGTCGGCAGACATCTGCTGCTGAACAGTCTCGCGGTGATCGGCACGGCCCTGAAACTGGGGGAGGAACCGGCCCGGATCGAAGCCGGACTGAAAGCTTTCCGCGGTGTCAAGAGACGCTTTGTCGTCGAACAGGACGGGGATAACATCTACATCGATGACTATGCCCATCATCCGACGGAGGTCAGCGTGACACTGGATACAGCCCGAAAGAGATTCCCGGACCGTAAGATCGTCGCTGTATTCAAACCGCACAGGGCTTCCCGCGTACTCTATTTTGTCAACGAATTTGCGGACGCACTGAAAAAGGCTGACAGGGTATATCTGTGTGATTTCACGAGTATTGATGATAAGCAGGATGGTACGGATATCGATATTACCTACCTGCAGAAGGAGATTCCGGGATCTGTCGTTCTGAGTGAGGATGAGGCCGGTGCAGCTGTACTTCATGCGGAAAAACCTGCTGTTTTCCTGTTTATGTCCAGTAAGGATATATATTGGCTTGCAGATCTGGTAAAGCGCATTCATTAATCTTGAAAATCTTTTCATTCATTATATAATAGGTACGTAAAGAAGGTGGAATAATCATGGATGCATTATTGGAAGCTTTACATGCTGTTTGTGTTCAGATACTGCCGATCATCGGTGCTGTAGTTTTGGTGTTTCTCTGTATCTTTCTGAAGAAGCTGTGGCAGCTGATCGACGGGATCTCTGCTACTGTAAAGAGTCTTGATCCGACGATCAAACTTGTCGATCAGAGCATTGAAAAGGTACAGGCACCTCTGGATACAGCTGTCAAATACAGCCGTACCCTCGACAATGTACACGATAAGACCGTAGAATCCATTAACAAGGCGGCAGAGGCTGCCAACGAGAATGCCGGTAAGATCAAAGACTTCTTCCTGGATAAGTTCAACAAGCAGGCGGATGCCTATGTTGAAAAGAATACCAGCAGTTACTTTGAAGTCACCAAGGACGAGCCTGACATCAAAGTAGAAGAGTCTGTCGAAGTACCGGAGGAAGTATCCGTGAAGGAGGAATCAGCAGATCATGAGTGAGGATGTAAAGAAAGTTATCGATGAAGCTGCAGACAAGGCAGAAGACATCAAGAGTAAGATCGAAGATAAGACTGATGAGATCGTTAACGGTGATATGGAACCGATCGATTCGATCGAAAAGACCGTGCAGGATCTGAAGCGCAAGATCCAGGAGATCAATAACGAAGCGGAACCAGAACCTGAAAAGGAAGAGAAGATCCTGGAGATCCCTGAGTTCAAACTGAATGAAGAACAGAAGACAAGGATCAACGAGATCCGTGATACGACTGTAACAACAGTTAAGCAGTCGATCGGTGAGATCCGTGAAAAGGCTGAGGAGATCGGAAAGAATCCTGAGATCCGCAAGACGATCGATTTCATCAAGGCAAATGCTGTCAAGGCTGTTGATATGGCGATGACAAAGATTGCTGAGATCCGCAGTGAACCGCGTGTGCAGAAGACGGTGGATACGGTCACTGAAAAGACGAAGGAAGCGATCGATCAGGCCAGAGATTATATCGATGTCAAGGTTACTGACGAAGAGAAGGAAAGACTGAAGAAGAATATCAGCGAAGCTGCCGAAGCTGTCAATGAGCAGGTTAAGAATGCTCAGAATAAGGTCAATGAGTTCATTTCCAAACCGGAAGTCAGAGACACGCTCGACAAGGCCAAGGAAAGTGCCGCAGAGTTTGCCAAAAAGGGTGCAGAAGCACTGAAGAAGGTTCTGGATAAGAACGATAAATAAGTTAAAAGAAAGGGAGGCATAGATGAAAAGAGTCACAATTTATGATGTAGCGAAAGAGTCTGGTGTCTCTCTGGCGACTGTATCACGCGTAATCAACGGAAGTGATGTAGTTAAGCAACCGACTCGTGACAGAGTACAGGCCGCGATTGAGAAACTTGGATATAAGCCCAATGCGATTGCTCAGGGACTGGCTTTACAGAGAACTACTACGATCGGACTTGTGGTGCCGGAGGCCAGTTTTACTTATACGGGACAGATCATTAACGGTCTGATCGATGTGGCAAAGATCTACAACTATAACATCATGCTGCATACGATCACTGCCGGAATTACCGATATCAATGATGTCATTGAAGATATCATCAAATCCCGTGTGGACGGGGTGATCATCTACAATGACAAGCTGATGATCTCGGAGATGGATGAGCTGTCCAAGTACAATATTCCAATCGTTGTGATCGGAAACAAAGTCACGGGTGACAACATTTGCTGTGTATATGTGGATATCGAAAAGGCGATCTATGAACTGACGCTGAAGTATCTGGAGGAAGACAAGACGAATATTGCGATCATTGAAGACCGTAAGAATGACTTCTCCAACCGCCAGATGATCAATGGTGCCACTGCTGCCTTTGCCAAGAAGGGACTGAAGTTTGAAAATTTCCTCAGGATCCCTGCCGATGCCCGTACGTCGTATGCATTCCTCAGTGAATGGATGCGCACGCACAGGTATGATGTAATGATCGGCAACCGTGATTCCCAGGCTATGGCAATCGTTAATACAGCCAGAGAGAACGGTATATCCGTACCCGAGGATATGGATGTCGTATGTGTCATCGATACGAAGTACAATTCGATGATGCGTCCGCAGATCTCCAGTTTCTCGATCCCTTCATACGATCTTGGAGCCGTATCCATGCGTGTGATGACGAAGATGCTGCAGAATGATGCTAACTTTGATAAGCAGATCGAACTCAGTTATCTGTTTACACCGCGTCAGTCAACGAAGAATTGACATTGAGCGTTTTCGGTTTATAGTTATATCAGCGATGAACGGAACAAGTACACCGTATGCGCAGACACAAGAGATATCCCGGCTGGTGAAAGGGATACTGCGGTGCGGAGGAATACATCCGGGAGCTTTCTGTCTCAAAAGGCAGAACGTATTTTCCTGCGTTAAAGGGTAATGAGGGCATGAGTATTCATGAACTAAGGTGGTACCGCGCTGAGGCGTCCTTAGATCGAGGGCGCCTTTTATGTTGTGCGCCGGGAGGAGAGATATGAACTTTATTGAAGAACTGACCTGGAGAGGACTGGTCAAAGACTGTACGGATTATGATGCTCTGGTAAAGCGTCTGGAAAAGCCGGCAACGGTATACTGCGGTTTTGATCCGACCGCTGATTCCCTGCATGTAGGTCATCTGCAGCAGATCATCCTGCTGCGCAGATACCAGAAGGCCGGGCATACACCGATTGCACTGTGCGGAGGCTTTACCGGTATGATCGGTGATCCCCGTCCGACAACGGAGAGAAAGCTTCTGACACATGAGGAAGTCCTGCACAATGCCGAGTGCATTCGTGATCAGCTGGCGATGTTCCTGTCCTTTGAGGGTGACAATGCGGCAATCATGGAGAACAACAATAACTGGCTCGGTGAGATGACTCTGCTTGATTATCTGCGTGATTACGGCAAACTGTTCAACGTATCATACATGCTGCAGAAAGACACGATCCGAAAGAGACTGGATTCCGGTATCTCCTACACCGAGTTCAGCTACACGATCCTGCAGGCGATCGACTGGCTGTTCCTGCTGAGAAGACATAACTGTGTTGTCCAGATCGGCGGTTCCGACCAGTGGGGCAATCTGACAACAGGTACGGAACTGATCCGTAAGGTCATGGGAGATGACTGTGAAGTCTGGGGTATCACATCACCGCTGATCACTAAGAGTGACGGATCCAAGTTCGGCAAGTCGGAAGGCAAGAACATCTGGCTTGATCCGAAGCGTACGAATGCGTATGAGTTCTACCAGTTCTGGGTCAATGTAGATGATGCCGATATCATCGACTATCTGAAACGTCTGAGTCTGCGCAGTCCGGAAGAGATCATGGCTCTTGAAGAGGAGATGAAGCAGCATCCCGAGCAGAGAGCTGCCCAGAAAGCTCTGGCAGAAGAGCTGACAGAGATGGTCCACGGCCGTGAGGGTGTGGAGAAGGCACTGAAGATCACGGAGACACTGTTCAGAGGTTCGATCAAGGATCTGACGGCAGATGAACTGAGAGAAGGACTCAGCGATGCCGAGAAGCACGAAGTGGAAGATGGTATACTGCTGATCGACGCACTTGTCGGCGCAAAGATCGCCGGTTCCAAGCGTGATGCCAGACAGCTGATCCAGCAGGGCTCGGTACAGGTCAACGGTGAGCGGACGACAGATCTCGAGGCAAAGCTGAATAAAGCAGACGCATTTGATCAGGATTTCAGTATCATTAAAAAGGGTAAACGCAACTATTACGTCTTTACCTTTCAGAAGTAAACAGAGATGACCCGAAAGGGTCATCTTTTCATCCGTTTTTCCATACGCTTGTATGTTATAATCTACTTTGTGAAAAAGAAGATGTGGATGATACCGGTAATGGTACTTCTGCTGGGCTGTCAGAACAGTAAGAATGACCGCGCAAAGAGTGCACTTACCGCGTATGAAGGATATTACAGAGCGATCGAAGAGAACAGCCGTTTCAGCGGTGAGTCTCTTTATTATTCCGTGGATATAACCATGAGTGAGATGCCGGATCATACGTATCGGTATTACTGTTTTATTGATGACCCGCAGATCGCCATGTATGATATTACAGTCATGGCCGTGGAGAACGGGATCGGCTATGATGCTTCCGGGAAGATGATGCCGAGTGTGGGTATCTTTGAAGATATGGACTTTTCCATGGTTCCGTATCAGACGTATGCGGATGCCGGCTTTGTCAAGGGTGTTGTCATCAGCGGTGAAACGAATGATGATCAGGTTACCCTGAATATGCTGGTGGAATGGAAAGACAAGAACCACGAGAAGATCACCAGAGAGTATCTGTCGTATGTTGTATCTCCGGAAGGTTTTTATCATGAGGAAACAGCTTCCGTCGTTGACGGAACTGCAGACAGCGGTGAGAAACAATGACAGAATCACAGAAAAGCAGAGTTAAACAGTCATTTATTTTAGGGTCTCTGACCAGCTCGGCAGGGATCTTTCTTGCGAAAGCAATCGGTCTTTTTTACGTTGTGCCGTTTACCTCTCTGGCTACCGAGAATAACATGATCTTCTATTCCTCCGCATATACGTTCTACAGTGTTCTGCTGCAGGTATGTACGGCAGGTCTGCCGTATGCGACAGCAGCGGTCGTAGCCAAATATGCGGACAGAGATGACTGGCGTTCCGTTATTCTGGTGCGCAAGCTCAGTGCCGGTATACTGATGGTCTCCGGCTTTGTGATGGCCTTGTTCTTTGTGCTGGCTTCCGGATCACTTTCCGCAAGAGTACTCGGAGCCAGTGCGACGGCAGCGGATATTGCGACGATGCGCACGACCTTTATCATTCTGGCACTGGCGCTGTTTATTGTACCGATCCTTTCCTCATACAGAGGTTTCTATCAGGGTCTGAAGGATCTGAAGGTCTATGCCAATACACAGGTGATCGAGCAGTTTGCCAGAGTCATCTT
>CADBMY010000044.1 GCA_902795905.1 uncultured Erysipelotrichaceae bacterium | reverse complement strand
AGACCTGCCCTGATCGTCTGTCCGGCCTCCGTCGTCTATAACTGGCAGGAGGAATTCCGCCGTTTTGCGCCGGATATCACCGTTACCCCGGTCACCGGCACGGCAGCCCGCAGAAAACAGATCCTCGAAGAACCATCCCAGGTCTTTGTGACATCCTACGATCTGTTAAAAAGAGATATCGGACTCTATACCGAAATACAGTTTGACTATGTAATTCTTGATGAAGCACAGTTCATCAAGAATGCCAGGGCAGCCGTTTCCCGATCGGTCAGGATCCTGCACGCAGCCCACAGATTTGCGTTAACGGGAACACCGATCGAAAACAGGCTGAGTGAACTCTGGTCTGTATTTGACTTCCTGATGCCGGGATTCCTGTACTCGTACGAACAGTTCAGGACTGTCTTTGAGACACCGATCACCCGCAGTAAGGATGAAGCAGCCACAGACAGACTGAAGAAGATGGTCTCTCCGTTCATCCTGCGCAGACTGAAGGAAGAAGTACTGACAGACCTGCCGGAGAAACTGGAAGAAGTACGGTATGCCCGCTTTGAAGAGGAACAGCAGAGACTCTATGACGGTCAGATCGTACATATGAAACAGATGCTTGCCAGGATGGATGAAAACAGCGGGGAAAGCAGGATCAGAGTCCTGGCGGAACTGACCAGAATACGGCAGATCTGCTGTGATCCGGCCCTGATCAGTGAAGACTACCATGGCGCATCGGCCAAGCGTGAGGCATGTCTGGAGCTGATCGAAAGCGCGATCGACGGCGGCCACAAGATGCTGGTCTTTTCGCAGTTTACGACGATGCTGGAACTCCTGGAGAAAGACCTGCAGGAAAGAAATATCCGGTATTACAAACTCACCGGGGCAACCTCCAAGGAAGACAGGATAAGGTATGTCAAAGCCTTCAACGAAGATGATATACCGGTATTCCTGATATCACTAAAAGCCGGCGGTACAGGTCTGAATCTGACCGGTGCCGATGTTGTCATCCACTACGACCCCTGGTGGAATCTGGCTGTGCAGAATCAGGCAACCGACAGAGCCCACCGCATCGGTCAGACAAACAAAGTCAGTGTATACAAGCTGATCATCAAGGACTCACTGGAAGAGAAGATCCTGGCTCTGCAGGAATCCAAGAAAGATCTTGCGGATGCGATCCTCAGCGGTGAGAATACATCGATCACTTCACTCAGTAAGGAAGAACTGCTGGAACTGCTGAGCTGATACACAGATATATCCCGTGCATGTCGAGAGTCAGGACAGCGATGCGCTATAATAAAAGCGGGAAGGTAAAAGACAATGCCGAATATTGAAGAGATCTGGAAGAATAATCTTGAGAATCTTCTGCAGAAAGCTGAGGCAGGGGATCAGAATGCGCACAAAGCATTATGGACACACTATGAACAGCCGATGACAGCGTATGCCCGGCAGTTTACCGCCGATGAAGAGAAAGCACACGCTGCCGTAACCAGGGCATTTGACAAAGCACTGACAGAAGCGAAAGCCGCGTACTTCGAAGAGCGTATGCGTGAACTGATCAGACAGGAATTACAGCAGGAAACACCTGTACCTGTAGTACCGGTCAGGAAGAAATCGAAAGTCCTGCCCGTGATCCTGGGTCTGGCTGTGGCTGCAGCAGCCATCTTCGGCGGCATACAGATCTACCGCGGTATGTCGAAAGATAACGGCAAACCGGCAGCCCAGAACAAGCCGACCGAAGCACCTGTAACATCCCCGGAAGGCACCCCGGCAGCACCTCCGGCTGAATCTTCCGCTCCGGCACCGGAAGTGAACAAACAGCACGTGATCTGGGCCGAAGAACCGGATCTTGCGGCAGAGGAGATCGAACTGGTCAGAGCTCCCGGACAGTCCAACTATGAAGAGATCGGCTATCCGATCGAATGGGAAAACTATGCCGAAGATCAGGATCTTGACCACGGTCTGATCGCTTACAGAAACGGCCGTATCCTGACCGTATCCTCATTTGACAGACAGAAGACCGTACTCACGCAGAACGTAGGCAGTGACAGCGGACTTCCCGCATATGATCTGCTTCTGGACAAATATGCAATCACGATCCGGATGTCAGACCCGAATATCTTCTGGATCTTTGCGAATAATCTTTCATACGCTGACCGTGTAGCCATAGGCGGTATGGGCGGGTATTTTCCGCCGAACGAATACGACGCTGCCCAGAACAGGATCATGCGTCCGGGTGGTGCAGATCCCGTAACAGGCCCGGAAGGTGTGCATGTCTATCTCGCTGAGTATACGTACAGCGGCAAAACCGATACCTTGTATATCGCTGACAGCCAGGGCTATGTATACGATAAGCGGGAGGAGAATTATCCTCGTGACTTTATCAACGGCTTCTATTCCTACCGGAACAAACCTCTTAACTATACGGAATTTGATACACCCGACACAGATGTACGCTATGGCCTGAAGCGTATCGAGGATGGTACAGCCGTTACCGAAGCAGTCTACGAACAGGTCATGTACTACACGGACGGATACTGTGCCGTAAAGAAAGACGGCAAATGGGGCTTTATCAACGAGCAGGGTAAGGAAGTTACAGACTTTATCTGGGATATGGTAACACCGGTCTATCAGGGAAAGGCATATGTCGGTATCAACGGCATCTTCGGTATCCTTGATCTGAAACAGACTCTGGATAAGGGGATCCCGGTGACGGAAGAAACCGTATACGGAGACAATATCCCGCAGGCAGGACCGAAGGAAGACCGTTCAGGACCGATCGGAGAACTGAAGGTCAAGGTCTCCAACCTGAACAGCCGTTCCGAACCCACATCCTATGCCGATAAGCTGGCAAAGGTAAAAGACGGCATGGTCTACAGTGTATATGAGTACGTATACAACACGATGGACGGGTATACGTGGTACCGCATCGGTGACGGACGCTGGATCGCCGACGACAGCGGCAAGTGGGTCGACTATACACCGTACTGATCAGACAGAACATACAGAGGCAGTATCTTCCCGGTGAGGATACTGCCTCTTTATTATGTCCTGTTTATACAGGAAATCAGGGAATGATGGTATCATAGTAAGGTAACCATGAAGAGAATACTGATCATCGCCTTTCTGCTGATCTTCCTGAGTGAAGGCACCGGAACGGCAGTACTGAAAAAACTGAATATTGAAAAGAGGGGACCGGCAGGCGCTCTTGGCTTTGCGGTGATCCTCGGTCTTCTGCAGACGCTGTACTACATACCGCTGATGCTGAATCTGTCCTTTACCTGGATCATCGTCCTTACCGGTATCGTTCTGCTAGGGGCACTGCTTTTAACGATGAAGGAGCTGAAGAATACCCTGCGTACATTCATCAGCTGGGACATGGCGATCGTTGCCGGCAGTGCTGCGGTATTCCTGTTTATCTTCTCAAAGATGTATGTGGATCTGGACTATGCGGACAGTACGACATACCTGAACTATATTGCGATGAATATCAATGCGCCGCATCTGAACCTGTATGATCTTTCCAACGGTCTGCGGGGACAGGAGTGGAATGTATACTACCTGTTCCAGGGGTTCTACCACTTCGGCAGTTTCCTGTGCTGGCTGGTCAATGTACCGTACTATGTTCTGGGTTCTTCATCCTACGTCAGTAATCTTGTCGTATCGGTATGGGGACTGGGTATCCTGTACAATGTCTTTACGAACATGCTTATTGTTACAGCCGTGAAACAGATGCGTACGGATCATAGAGTCATCCGTATCTGTGTACTGCTGTTTGCACTGTTCTACGCGAATTTCTTCTACTGGGATATTGCCTTTGCCTTCTACGGAAATACGTTCAGAGCCCTGTTTGTGATGCTGCTGATCTACATCATCTGCAGGTGGCAGAGGGACGGCAATGAGAATACGAAGTGGCTGCTTCTGTTTCCGCTGGCGGCCGGTTTTGCGTGTTCTTCCAGCTTCCTGTTCATGAGCTTTGCGGTGATGTTTGCCCTGGCAGGGTATCTCTCATACCGGAAGAAAGCCAATGCCCTGAAGGACATGGCACAGCTGATCCTGCCGATGATCTGCTATGTACTGGCATATCTTTCCAGAGTATCCCCGAAGATCGCGGTGATCCTGGCAGTGCTGTATGCCGGCATCTTTGTCTGGATCAGGGTCAGACCTCAGCACAGGATACTGAATACGCTGGAAGATCTGTATGCGAAGTATGCCGCAAAGCTGTTCTTTATCGGGGTGCCGGTGCTCTTCATGATCGGTTCGCTGTATGTACATCTGACGGAACATAATGACTTTACATCCTACGGGTATTACTTCTGGGACTGGCGTCATCTGGATATGATCACCGACTATGTCTTCATCCACAGTGAGTGGCTTGACGGTCTTGTCAATGTCCTGCGCTGGGCAGGCGTGATCCTGTTACTGGTGAAGAAAGAACTGACGGATGATGAACGGTGGATGAAAGCCTTTGTGATCATGATGCTGGTATTCTTCCTGAATCCGTTATGTACGATCCTGCTGCAGAAGACAATCACCGGCATGGTCTTCTACAGAAACTTCATGACCCTGTTCAATCCGTTAACAGAGATCTTCTTCCTGGATCTGATCTTCTGCCGATGCGCGGAGAAGAAACCGGT
>CADBMY010000043.1 GCA_902795905.1 uncultured Erysipelotrichaceae bacterium | reverse complement strand
TTTAATTACCTCGACCGGTGTTCCGTCTGCTTTGACATTCAAAGCCGCGACTGTCCGCTCAATACCAAACTGTTCATCTCTGGCATTATTCGCTTCTACGACACCGTCCGTATACAGAAACAGTCTGTCCCCGGGTTTCATATGTATCTGATAATCGGTATATTTCGTACCCGGCATACCGCCCAGCACAAAACCATGTTTATCCCTGTATTCCTGATACTTCCCAAGACTGTCTCTGATGATCGGATATTCATGTCCGGCATTGGCAGCCGTCAGAATACCGGTGGAGATCTCCAGCACACCCAGCCATATCGTGATAAACATCTCTTCCCGGTTGTTCCTGCAGATCTGCTCATTCACCGTTTCCAGTACTTTGGAAGGCATACCGTCAGCCATCGTCTGATTCTGTACCATGATCTTGGCGATCATCATGAACAGAGCAGCCGGCACACCCTTCCCCGATACATCCGCAATCGCAATGCCGAGATGATCATCATCGATCAGGAAAAAGTCATAGAAGTCACCGCCGACTTCCTTCGCCGGCACCATTGTGGCATAAATATCAAACTCCGATCTTCCCGGAAAAGCAGGATAGATATTCGGAAGCATATCTGCCTGTATCCGCTTGGCAAGATCAAGTTCTGATTCGATCCTGGCCGCATTCACTTCACTGTCGTGCTGTTCAAGGATCATCGCCCGTCCGTTCGCCGCAAGATTACTGCTGATGATGGCAATCACGGTAAACAGCAGCCACTTCGGCAGATAATCAAACAGCAGTGTATTTCTGATCAGCATTCCGGTATCAACACCGGCATTGATCACGGCATCACCGAGAAAGCCGCCTGTCGCCGTAAACTGCGTACCGGCATCCATCGTAACAATATTCAGGTTGATCATGCCGTGAACAGCACCCCACGCAGCCGAAAGCGCAAACAGCACCGAACAGAACACAGCGGTAAAATTCGTCATATTCCGCGAAAAATACCGGCTGCTGAAAACAACGGGAATTGCCATCAGGATCGCTGTCTTATGCGTTAACATACTGTCGATCCTTGCGTATACAACGGACAGTCCGATGATCAGCAGATACTTCAGCCACCAGACATCATCCCTGTAGTACCGGCATACCGCCACCAGGATCAATACCTCTACAACAGCCTGTGAAGTCGGTCCCCAGATCGTATTCCAGTCAAGCGGAAAAATGCCGATCCGGGTAAGCACCATAATCAGCAGTGAAAGAATACAGTTCCACGACAGGATCAGCCTGCCGAACCGGTTTGCCTGTACTTCATTGTCATGAAAGATATCATCTGCCTTCAGTTTATCGTGCAGCTGATCCATCATGTCATTCAGTTTAGACATACAGCTATTCGATCGTCAGAATATCCGAGAATCCAGTCACTTCAAAGATCTCACGAATTACATTATTCACATGTATAACTCTCATCTGTCCCTGTTTAGCCATGATCTTCTGTGCAGAAAGGAATACACGCAGTCCCGCGGATGAGATGTACTCCAGTTTTTCCAGATCAAGAACCAGTTCCCCGACACCTTCGATCACACTCTTCAGTTCCGTTTCCAGTTCAGGAGCTGTATTGGTGTCCAGTCTTCCTTCAAGTGAGACTGTAAGAGTATCATTTTCTTTCATTTTACTAATATTCAGCATTTTACTCTCCTTATCCATTCCGCGAAGAATATCCGCATTAAAATCATTCCGCATATATTATAGCGTACATCTACTTAACGATGATATTTTAACAGATAATGAAAGTTTTTTCAGTCACGCGGATGTACTAAAAAGCATCTGTACATGACAGATGCCTGTTAACGTTCTTTCAGGGTGACGGCGATCAGCAGCAGAAGAAGCAGACATGCGATCCAGATCGTCTTCACACCGAGTAAACCTGCACATACCGCTGCCGCAACAGCCCCCAGGAGGAAACCGCCCAGAATACCTGTATACTGGAATGCCTTGCGCAGATTCTCCGGTCTTTTCAGAACCAGACCCAGATAGTAATTCTCCGCACAGGAGCGCATATTGCCGCTGGCAAATACCGACGAATATGTAGCTGAAGACCCCATACGCCGGAAACTGCAGTACTGCAGCGCTGCCGTAAACGAGATCAGTGAATTCGGCACCAGGTTCAGTGTCGAATCCGGGATAAAGCCTACCGCAAACAGCAGGATCGTCTCTGCCAGCAGGATCTGCCGCTTCCAGCGAACATCCCGCATCAGGCTGTCCTGTTCCTTCAGGATCACATGGAAGATATGTTCCGAGGCAAAGATACCGAGCCAGAACCCGATGATCGGCACAAACGAACGGATGATCTGCGCAGGATCTCCGTTGACAACACCCAGACCAAGCTTGATGAAATTGCCGGTCTGACCGTTCGCAAAGACACCGCCCCTGACCACGTAGGAGTATCCGTCCATTATTCCGCCTGCACATGTAAGCAGAATACTGAACCATACCGTTTCGGTAATATTTAGACTTTTATCACTCATAGTGATTATATTATCACGAATCAAAGAAAATACGGGCAGATAATTCTGTCCGTATGTATATATTTTTTGTTTATTCAGGATCAGAACGCCGGAATCAGCGTCATTGTGATCAGCACGGAAGCGATACAGATGATCAGAGAAGGCAGCCAGCCCATCTTGAGCAGATCTTTCTGATCGTATCCGCCAAAGCCCATCATCAG
>CADBMY010000042.1 GCA_902795905.1 uncultured Erysipelotrichaceae bacterium | reverse complement strand
TGTGTGATCCTGGTCATGATCCTGATCAACTATACCAACCGGAATGTCAGAATACCGATCGGTAAGCTGATCGAAGCCAACAAACAGGTATCAGCCGGAAACTTCAACTATCAGCTTGATATCAGTGAAGCCGGCAGTGCGGAGTTTGAGGATCTCTTCCGCAGTTATAACGATATGAGTTCAAGGATCGAGCACCTTACCATAGAGTCCTATGACCTGAAGATCAAGCGTGAACAGAACAGACTGAAGATGCTGAGAGCACAGATGCGTCCGCATACCTTCCTCAACGGCATCACCACGATCAGTAATATGACCTACACGGCCAAGACCGAAGATATCCGCCGATATATCCTGGCCTTTGCGTCATTTACGCGGTATATGCTTCATACATCGGGAGACTGGACGACTGTCGGTGATGAGCTGAAACATATCGATAACTATGTCAGTATGCAGAAGATACGCTTTCCCAACAGTATCGAGATGGAATGCGTATGTCCGGAAGAAATCAGGAAAGTGAAGATCCCGTACCTGATCCTGTTCTCTCTTGTCGAGAACTCGTTCAAGCACGCGATGACCCTCGTCGATACGATGTATGTGCGCATCACTGCTGAAACATACGAAGAAAACGGATTCAGGGGAATACGGCTGACGGAAGAGGACAACGGTCCCGGCTTCGGCACGGAAGTGCTGGAAAAGCTTGTGGCAGCGGGAAAAGATGATCCCTACACCAAGGAACATCTGGGTCTTACCAATGTACGGTACAGTCTGAATCTGATCTACGGCAGAGATGATCTGCTTAGGCTGGATAACCGCAGTGAAGGCGGTGCACATATAGAACTGCTCATACCCGAACAGGAGGAAGAGGATGAAACTGTTGGTTTGTGATGATGATATCTCTACGATCGATGTGATCGAAAGTCAGCTGAATACGCAGGAACTCGGTATATCACAGGTATACCGGGCATATAACGGGCAGATGGCTAAGGAGATCATTGGCAGAGAAGATCCCGAACTGATCCTGTGTGATATCGATATGCCGATCTGTAACGGTATTGAAGTGTTGAAGTATGCCTGCGGGGACGGGAAGAAGAGAGAGTTCTCATTCCTGACGTGCTACGAAGAGTTTGAGTATGCCCGTATTGCCATCCAGTACGGAGTTACAGGATACCTGACCAAACCGTTTGACCCGGAAGAAGTGCGTGTATGCATACAGAAGATGATCGCCAATGCGCGGAAGAAGAAAGAGAAGGAAGAACCGGCATCGCAGAAACAGTACGATACGCTCATGTCTTCCATCTTCCGCCAGGCCTGTGAGGGGTATCTGGGGACCGACAAGGATATCGTGGAAGCAGCACTGAAGATCAACGGGGTAGAGTTCTCCGCCGACAGCAGATGGCGTATCTGCGGAACCTGTACGGATATGAGTGAGGCGGCCGCCAAGGGATGGAATACCGAGATGCTGAGGTTCATGATGGCACAGCTCCATGATGAAGTGATCCTCAGCTATATCGGTACAGCCCATACCGTGGTGAACCTGGATGAGCGTTATCTCTGGGCATTCTGCTTTGTGCAGGATGACCGCGAACCTGAAGAACTGCGGCAGAAAGCACAGGAACTGATCACGTTTGTACAGCGGTATACATCACTGCATCCGGCAGCGGTCATCAGCGATCCGTTCTGCTTTTACGATGCCTGTGATATGACCTATACGGTGTATGAGCAGCTGAGGCAGGTCCGTCACCGTACGGGACAGGTCTTCTTCACATCGGAGATCACCGATGATCATGCCCGTGAGACCGTGATCTTCAGCCGTGATCTGATCCTCTGGTATATGAAAAACAGAGATGAAGCGGGATACCGTGAGTATATACGCCTTACCGCCGAAGATCTGCGCAATGACAGGGACAGGATGGAACGGTTCCGCAGTGATCTGATCCACCTGTATGCCCAGCACTTCCGGGACAACCGCATGAGCACGAATGATATCTTCCGGGACCAGGAGATCCTGCGTCTGCAGCAGGCCTCACCGGTCACCGACAGGATCCTGACGGAACTGGCGGAACGTCTCTGGCAGCTGCAGCAGAACCGGATGAAGGAAAGCGCGGAGGAAGAAGACGTGATCGCCCGGGCAAAGAAGTATATCGATGAAAACTTCCGGGAAGACATCAGCCGCAGTGATATCGCGGCCATGACCTATGTCACGCCGAACTACTTGTCCAAGCTCTTCAAAAACAACATGAATATGAATCTTCGTGAGTATATCAATAAACTGCGGATCGAGGAGGCCAAGCGTTTGTTACTGTCGACAGCGCTGCCGGTCAGTGAGATCGCTTCTCAGGTAGGCTATTACAACATCTCCTACTTCTCTACCGTCTTCCATAAACTTGTCGGTGTCAGCCCCTACGACTGGCGCAGCCGCGGGGGAGAATAACCATGCGCTGGCAGGAACAGATAAAAAAAGATCGTGAAGTCTTCCGCACACTCCCCGACCAATCTTCGAAGATCAACTTCATCTGGGATTACTACCGGATACCGATCATCGCTTTTCTGTGTCTTCTGGCGGTATGCGGACTGATCCTGCACGGGATGACCGGCGGCAGTGCTGCCCTGTACGCTGTGCTGGTCAACAGTGATGCCAGAGCTCTTGACGCCGATGAGACCGTCTTTGCGGAACTTTTGGAGACTTCCGGTATGGATATCCGGGGAAAGAAGATCAGCGTCAATACCGACTATACATTGGGAGAAGCGCACAATGAGACAGCCGATGCCGAGACCATGCAGGTGCTCAATGCCCTGTTCATGATCAGTGACCTCGATGTCTGCAGTATGCCGGAGATGTACTTTGATCAGTTTGCCCGGGCAGGAGGCTTTGCGGATCTCAGTATGCTTATTCCGGAAAAGACCCTGCAGGAGCACTCCGAGGACTTTTACTTTTATACGGATGAAGAGGGTAACACCCATCCTGTGGGACTCATTCTGGGGACGGATTCACCTCTGCATCAGGCCGGATATTACCACGAAGAAGTGATCCTCGGCATGGCTGTACACGCGCAGAATTACGAAGCCGGCGCGGCTCTGATTCAGGCTCTTGTCAGGGATAGAAATTGACAACTACAGTGTACATTTTTTAATGATTGAACCATTCCTGTCCGATACTATGAAAATACGGATAGTTATACAGTGAAGGAGAGTATATATGTCTGATCGTCAGAAGACCGGACGTTCGGAGTTTGATGATGTCCTGAAGAATCAGGAAAAACTTCAGCGCCGGGAAAGGCTGAAAGCCGATTTGCCCCTTTATTTGATGATGCTGCCGGGAATTATCTATCTTATTTGCAACAACTATCTGCCGATGTTCGGTATTCTGCTTGCCTTTAAGAGGATCAATTACTCTGTCGGTATCCTGAAGAGTCCCTGGGTCAAGTTCCAGAACTTTGAATACCTGTTCAAGACCAAGGACGC
>CADBMY010000041.1 GCA_902795905.1 uncultured Erysipelotrichaceae bacterium | reverse complement strand
GACATGGGTGCCGCAGCAGGCACAGATATCCGTATCTTCGATCGTGACGATACGTACGGTGCCTTCCAGTTCCTTTTTTGAACGATAGGGAATATCCTGCAGTTCCTCTTCGGAAGGATACGTGATCTCTACCGGGATATTCTTCCAGATCCTTTCATTAGCTTCTCTTTCGATCCTGTGGATATCTTCGTCATTCAGTTCACCGTCAAAGTCGATCTGGATCACTTCACCCATGTGGAATCCTACATTCTCATATCCGTACAGTTTATGGATGATGCCGGAGACGATATGTTCACCGCTGTGATTCTGCATATGATCAAAGCGTCTCTGCCAGTCGATCACACCGTGCACAGTACTGTTTACAGGTAATTCTCCGTCACAATAGTGGATGATCCTGCCGTCACGGCGGTGTACATCCAGTACCCGTACGTTATCCAGAGTACCGTGATCTGCCGCCTGACCGCCTCCCTCCGGATAAAACGCGGTATCTTCGAGCACGATCTCCCAGTACTTCTTTCCCTTTTCACAGGATACTACCTGCGCGTCAAACTCCCGGCAGTAAACATCCCTGTAGAACAATTCATTCATCTCTTCACTCATATCTATTCTCCGATATACGTTATCCAGAAGAATTATAGCACCCGCAGACAGAAGAATACGCACATACACAAAAAGCTCTCCCGCAGGAGAGCTTTCAGTCATGTATTACAGGAGATTGGTATTGAAAATAAACGTAGGGTGTACCCCCTGCCCTACGTTCATTTACAATACCAAGAACAGATACGGCAGAAGAACTACCGTATGCGTTCATTCCCGGAAAGACTTCATGTCAGGTTTTACACTACTGAAGACGCGGAAGAAGTGCTCAATATCAATACTCCTGAAGATCTTCAGAGCCTCTCACCGTCTTCGTCAAACAGCTGAAGCGTGCCAAGATCCGGAATAATGCTGATCTCTTCACCATGCAGATAAGGCATAGCAGAATCCCCGACATGTTCGATGACCGAGATCTCTCTGTCTTCGATACGGACATGCACGATCCGCTTGTCTTCAATCATCTCACAGTATTCCACCGGTGCAGGTATACCGCCCTTTTGTATGCGTATATCACTGCTGCGGATACCTGCGCATACTCTCTTCAGCTTCTGCAGTTTCTTCTTCTGTGCACCCTGCGGCTCATAGCGCATGCCGAAGATCTGCAGGCTTCCGTCTGACTGTACCGGGATATCCTCCAGGATATTCATGGAAGAAGCCTGTACGAACTCCGCGCAGAAGCGGTTGGCAGGCATTCTGTATACTGTTTCAGGAGTATCGGACATCTGTACGATACCGTCTTTCAGGATGATGATCCTGTCGGCCAGTGCCATGGCATCTTCCTGATCATGTGTAACATAGACAAAGGTTGTACGGTACTGCTGGTGCACGCGTTTCAGTTCTGCCTTGAGGCTGTCCTTCATCTGTACATCCAGATTGGATAACGGCTCATCCAGCAGTAATACCGCAGGTTTTCTGACCATTGCCCGGGCGATGCATACACGCTGTCTTTCTCCACCCGAGAGATCCTGCGGCAGTCTGTCCAGCTTGTCCGAGAGTCCCATCAGTGAACAGATCTTATTCACTTCCTGTTCGACTTCCTCTCTCGGCACATGTTTCACTTCCAGGGGAAAGGCGACATTCTGGTATACCGTCTGGTTGGGATAGAGAGCGTATTCCTGGAAGACCATGGCGGTATCCCTGTCTTCCGGTTTGACATCATACATGTCAACTCCGTCAAATGTCAGCGTGCCGACACTGGGTTTCTCCAGTCCCGCGATCAGCCGCAGTAACGTACTCTTGCCGGAGCCCGAAGGTCCAAGGATCACTGTGAAGGAAGCGTCGGGAATCGTGACCGAGCAGTGCTGCATAGCGATCACGCCTTCGTTGGTCAGATACGGCATCTGCATCTGCGCTTTCCGTATCTTCTCCTTCTCCCGTCTGCCGAAAATACCGGTGATCTTCTGAAACGGATAGATCTTCGTCACATCATCAAATACGATCTCCGGCATCCTAGTCTTCCCTCTCTTCCAGTCCGTTTTCCTTTACGAACATATCCATATCCCTTTCCAGTGCCTGTCTTGTCAGATCGGTATACAGTCCCGGAAGGATCAGTAATGCCAACGGGAAGAAGCCGATCATCCACACCGAAACAGCCAGAAAGACAGCGGAGAACAGGGTGCGCAGGGGATGCTTAAGACCGATATACAGAGCTATGCGCAGTAATGAAGATACCGGAGCGTCAAAGCGTGACAGGACTGCCGGGATATTCACAAAAGTCAGCACTGCCGCAAGTGTCAGCACCACCCCCAGGATCATATATAACATACCCCAGATACTGATCTTATAGATCTGCCAGCCGGTCCAGAGACCTTCCAACAGGACAAGCACACACAGGATCAGGATCACCGACAGGATGAGACCGCTCTTCAGGTTGACTTTGAATGCCTGCAGGTAATCCCGGAATACACCGTTTCCCCTGCCCGGTCCGAAGACGATCTTTGACATCGTATGGAACAGGGCTGCGGAAGCCGGTACGACAGTGATCACAGGCAGTGAAAAGACCAGCCAGAAAAAGCTTACGATAAGCATATTGGCTACGGTCTCAAGCATTTTGATAAAGGGACTGTTATAGTTCATACTTACAATACTGTATCACGAATCTTTGTCAGTGCACCTGCCGGAAGATATTCCGTATTCTCAAAGGAGGTGCGGATCCACACATCACAGGACGAGGGATTGCGTATCATTGTGCCGTCAGCACTGTACTCCAGACGCTGGTATGCCTGCAGATAGTCGAGGATCTCCCCGTTTGCCGCATACCAGACCGTGTCATTGCCGGAGACTTTCTGCAGGAGCTCTTCGATCCGCTGCCAGTTATCCTCTCCGTCAAACTCATACGCATGGCCCCAGACATAGAACAGGGCAGGACGGAACGCGGGTGTATGCAGGAACTGTTCAGCCAGTTCGAAGAGTTTCTCATCGTTATGATGACAGGTAGGATCCCAGGCCAGGGGATCTTCGGGAAGCGCGAAGCTGTGCGTGCTTTTCACCGTACGGGCACCTCTGTATCCAGCTGTCTTCAGCAGTTCCTTCACCTGTTCGTTATATACACCGAAGGGATAGGCAAACATACGCAGGGTATCACCGCACAGCTCTTCCAGCTGTCTCTTATCTTCCAGGATCTCATACATGGCATACGGTGTGCCCGGTGCTGTCAGGTCGGAATGATAGAGCCCATGCCCGCCGATCTCGTGGTTGCGGTAGAGTT
>CADBMY010000040.1 GCA_902795905.1 uncultured Erysipelotrichaceae bacterium | reverse complement strand
TAGTCATGACGAAGAAGATGATAATCACCAGCACCGATAAGATCCTGGCGGTCATGGAGCACCGGAGTATTTCTCGAGCGGCTAAAGCGCTGAATCTAAGTCAGTCATCCTTGAGCCGGGCTGTGCAGGAATTTGAGAGTGAGCTGAATACTTCTTTGTTCGTGCGGACGCCTGACGGGGTGGAGATCACCGATGCCGGCAGGCTTTGTGCTGATTATCTGTTACAATTGAAAGAAGCTGAAGAAGACCTCAGGAAAGGGCTGAATTTCCTCAGGTCTTCTTTCTTTACGGTCAATATTGCGCTTCCTCTGCATGTCAGTTCCACAGCGATACTGGAGATCGAGAAAAAGGTCCATGACCGCTATCCGGATGCTGAACTGCATATTACCAATGTGTTTTCCGGTAAAGTACCGCCTGGACTGTTATCGGATGAGTATGACTTTGCGATAAGCTGGCGTGACGGTGAGGGTGATCCAAGACTTTCATTTGAGCCGTTCTATGATGATCATTTCCTGCTGCTTGTGCCAAAAAGCATACAGATCAAGTCACATCAGCTGGTGGTGGAAGGCAGAAATGTCAGTACCGTGGATATTCAGGATATTGCCTTACTGCCGTTTGTGCTGCAGAATGAAGGAACATCCGTGCGCGGGACGATCGATCAGTTCTGTGAGAAATACGGACTCACGCTGGATAACCGGCTGTCTGTAGCGAATTCGATGGTCGCAATCAATGCCGTAAAGAGAGGTATCGGCTGTGCTTTTGTCATGGAGGCTTACAGTCCGTTCTTCCGTGACAGTGAGGATTTCTCCGTATACTTCATGCCGGAGGATGTAGAAGAGACGATTGGGTTGTTAAAACTGGCAAGAAAGGACCTTTCGTCAGTTGAACTGTATGCGGCTGATGTTATTCGCAGTTATCTGTTGGAACGCCGCGGGAATTATCATATCGGCAGTCCGGGAGGCGAGGGCTGATGCAGAGGGAACTGGAGTATATTCTGGCTGTAGCAGAAGAAGGCAGTATCTCCAGAGCGGCAGAGCGCCTGTATGTCGGACAGCCTGCGATCAGTAAGACAATTGCGGCAGTAGAAGAAATTGTTGGTTTTAAGCTGTTCATCCGTGAGCGGACGGGTATGATTCCTACCGAAGCCGGAGAAGTATACCTGATGTACGCAAGACGGGTGCGGGATATCGAAGAGGAGATGCACCGAAGGCTTGCAGGAATGCAGAAACAGGAAATGGTCAGACTGAATATCGCCATGACACTGAACGCAGTATCACTGTCTGTTATGGAGATCGACAAGCAGATCAAAGAGAAGGTAAATGGGTATGAGCTGCAGATCGATAATGTACTGTCCAAGGATATCCTTGAAGGTATTCGTACAGGAAAGTATCAGTATGCAGTATGCCCGCACAGGATCCTGATCGGTGAAGGAGATATTCAGGAAGAACCATTGTTTGCCAACGGCTGGATCTTTATTACACCAAAAGACTGTATACCGACAGGAATATTGGAACAGGAGAAAACGGGCAGAGATCCGTATATCCTGCCGTCAACAGTTTTGAACTACCCGCTGATCCTGCAGGAAGAGAGCACAAATGTGCGCAAGGAGATCAATGAATTGCTGGATCTCGGCAACCGTCCGTCTTTTCGCGGAAAGATGCAGGTAGCGAATTCACTGCTCGCCATTGAAAGCGTACAGGATGGTCTTGGCTGTGCGATCATATCGGACAACTTCCGTGTGTATCTGGATGAAAAGATGGTGAACGTCTGCAGATTGAAGACAGACTGGGAAGTTGTCAGTTCACTGGCATACCTCAAAGGCAGGAGAATACCGTCGGAAGAAAGACACTGTCTTGATGTGCTGGGGAAAATACTGCGGGAGAATAATAACAGGGTTCGCAGGTAGAACTATTCCAAAAATGCATACCCCTATTGGAATATAGAATTTGTAACTGCTTTCAATTGTCGCTAGATTGTAATTAGAAAGGGTTGCACATTTGAGACCTTTAGAGGGGAGGATAATCCATGAATATGCAACTAATTGGCGGTATTATCTGCTTAATCATCTTCATAGCCGTACTGGCTTCTAAACTTCCTAACTGGATGACATTTATTTGCATGGCTCCGGTAGCTGTCTTCCTTGGTATTGCGGACAATGCAGCGATTTGGGGAACACTGAATAAGTCCAGCGTTCACCTGCTTGCAAACATCTGCATTTTCTCGGCAATGATTGCGGCGACAGGTCTGGACATTGTCATCGGTAAATTTGTTGACAAGATGACTGGCAACGTATCCGGCAAGAACAAAGAGATCGCAATCTTCGGAATCGTATATGTCATTTCCGGTCTGATCTCCTTCGTTCTGCAGAACTCCTATGTAGCTATGGCATTCCTGCCGGTTCTGACAAGTATTGCAAAAGTTAATAACATTTCTCTTTCCAAACTTGTCCTGTTCGTTATCTATTCAACGACACTCGGCGGCGCCTGCACACTGATCGGTACACCGACAAACGTTTATGCCAATACAGCACTGCAGGAAGCAGGTCTGGCTGAATTCGGTATGTTTGACTTTGCGTGGGTAGGTATTCCGATCTTCATCGTTGGCGGTCTCTACATGGTATTCATGAACAAGTGGTGCCCGAGTTATGATGACTATGGTGATAAGCTCCCCGGTACAGATGTTAATACAGAGATCACACCGGAGATGGCTTCCGCACAGAAGAAAGTCCTGCTGGGCTTCCTCGTCTTCATTCTCGCACTGGTTAACGGCTCTCTTAAGTGGGTCAGCATTCCTGCAGATCCGACCCTGATCGGTTATGCGGCAATCGCTGTTCTGTTACTGACAAAGACAGTTGATACAAAGATTGCACTTAAGCAGTTCGACGGCGGCTTCATCCTGTTCGCTGCAGGTATTAACTTAATGATCACCCTGATGACTGCTTCCGGTCTCGGAAACATGGTTGGTGATATGATCATCGGTGTTCTCGGCGGAACAAGAAATCTGTATGTAATGACTGCTGTTCTGTTTATCGGTGCTGCGATCATGACATCGTTCATGAACAACATGGCTTGTGCAGGTGTTCTCGCTCCTGTCGGCATCTCCATCGCGGAAGCTCTCGGTGCTCATCCGCAGGCTATCGTTCTGGCAATTGCTATCGGTGCAGGCTGCTCCTATCTGACACCTATTGCTTCCGGTACGAACCAGACGCTGCTGCCGTTTACAAAACTGCAGTTCCAGGACTTCGCGAAGTTTGGCTGGCCGCTGGTTATCATCAGCTTTGTGATCTGTGTAGCTGTTCTGCCGCTGGTATTCCCGTTCTTCTAAGATCAGAATGTACAGGCATCCACGTCAGTGGATGCCTGTTTTCTATCCTGACAGGTATTGTCTGAAATAACACATAATACAATCAGAGATGCCTGGGGAACAATCCGCAGATGATATCTCATATCGATGATGAACAATGGAGGTAAAAGATGAGATTAAGAAGATCATTAACTTACGTTTCAGGTTTCTACGATGATTTGCTTGAGCGTGCACAGAAAGTCGTTGACGGACCTTCCGATGTTCTGATCCTGGATACACAGGATGGTGTTGCACCGGCAAATAAGCCCATCGCCAGAAAGAATATTCTGGAAGTACTGAAGAAACTTGACCGCAAGGACAAGGAGATCTGTGTACGTATCAACGAAGTGGATACACCGTACTTTGAGCTGGATATCAAGGAGATCATTGAACCCGGTCTCCCGACATCCGTACGTCTGCCGGAATGCCATACACCGGAAGCACCGCTGAAGCTTGATGCGGAGCTCACAAGGATCGAAAAGGAAAACGGACTGGAGCCCAACTCCATTGAGATTCAGGCCATGATCGAATCTCCGCTGGGTATCCGCAACGCTTATGATATCGCGACCTGCTGTGAAAGAGTCACATGCATCACGATCGGTATGCAGGATATGAACAGAGCCTTTGGCTTCCAGAGAAGATATATCGATAATGAGTTTGATCTTCTCTATGTCCGCCAGAAGATCGTCTGCGACGCAAGAGCAGCCGGCGTACAGGTCGTTGATACCGTATTGTTAACAGACAATGTTGAGATCAACGAGAAGTATACCCGTAAGTCCAAGGAATTTGGCTTTGACGGCAGAGCTGTTCATACACCTGAAGAGGCAGCTTATGCGAACAAGGTATACTATCCGACACCGGAACAGCTGGATTGGGCAGTAGGCGTTAAAGAGGAATATGAACGCTGCGAAGCAGAGAATATCCAGTGTGTCTATGAAGGCAAGGTTATCTGCTATGCTGTATACAAGCAGGCATGCGGCCTGGCTGAGATGAAGAAATAATTGAAGGATCGTACCGGCTGATGCAGAGATCACCGTGTCAGCCGGTATCTCCATTATTAAACCGGATGACAGTACCGTCCTCAGAACGGTACAAGCTTAGAAACAGAAACGTTATCGGTTGAAAAGAAGGGAGAATAACAGAATGACTGAATTACCTCGTTCCACACCTGTAAAGGAGGGTGTGAATCCTGAATATATCATTGATTTTCTGAATGCCTGTGAGAAAGCAGATTCAGAGATCCACGGTATCATGATCGCCAGACACGGGAAAGTGATCTTTGAGGCATACAATGCGCCGTACCGGGCAGATATCCGGCATATCATGCATTCATTTACCAAGACACTGACGAATACTGCTGTCTCGCTGGCATTTACGGATGGTCTGCTGACTCTGGATGACC
>CADBMY010000039.1 GCA_902795905.1 uncultured Erysipelotrichaceae bacterium | reverse complement strand
TGTGAGCATTCCGTTCTTTTAAAGGAATGAAGATCCTCCTGTAACGATCCAGCAGGCCAGAATGGCAATGACCAGAGCACCGGTATACACATTATGTGTCTTCCGGTAACAGATCGTACCGATCAGAGAGAAGCAGAGGATCTGCGGCACAAACAGGATCAGCAGGGACATGAACGGTCCGCCGAAGGTACTGCCGAAGAGAAGGTCGGCACCCGGAGAGATGTTCATGAAGAAAGGGATGTATTCAATCACGGTGATGATCAATACACCGCCGGCCATCATGAAGAAGTTCTTGAGCCAGTCTCCAAGGAATCCGGCAGGTCCTTCGGCATATGTGGAATTCGTACGGAAGGACGCGAAGATCTTCGAATTGTTCATGATGTAGAACAGGGCAAAGACCGGAATATAGATCAGGAACTGAAGGGCTCTGATAGCAGTAAACGGACGGAAGAACGGCCAGATGAAGCGCAGATCGAGGTCAAAGACAATACTGAAGAGCCAGTTGACAAGATACACCATGCCGGTCATGCATACTGCTAAGAGCAGGGATTTGCCGAACAGGCGCCAGTCGATATGTGCTGTGACATTCTGACTGCCAAGACCGTTATCTCTTGTGTCCTTGGGTAATCCTTTTTTCTTACGCTGTATATTGCCGATGATATTGGTGATCACCATGACCAGGATCAGGAAGCCGTACCAGCTCAGGAAGCCGTTGCCGACCGTCATGCGGAAGATATTCTCCGGCAGAGGCAGCAGGCCGTGTCCAAGCTGTGTCATAAACGGGAAGGAGAAACCGGCGATCAGGATCGTGATCAGAGCTCCGCGCCACCATGCCTTTCTGCTCTTCACGTTCGTCTTATCCGGTAAAGGCTGTACGATATACGCAAACATATCCTTTTCAAGCAGGTAGGACATTAACGGGAACATGGCCGTCAGCACCAACAGCATGGCTGCCAGTGTCAGCCATTCCTTCGTCATTGCATTCTGATCGGTATACGGGAGCGGGGATGTGCGGTTAACAGCCTGATCAAACCATTCCAGAGCTGCGGCCAGTCCCTGGGCATTATGCGTAGTCAGACGGTGATTGGTATAGAGCAGTTCCATTCTTCTGGCAGTGCCGTCCCCGAAGTTTCCGTACGTTGTATTCCAGGCTGCGTTTTCAGCTGTTGTGCCAAGGAATTCATAGCGCAGCGGGGTTTTCAGCAGATCATCACTGACGATCCGGGCATAGTCACGGAAGTAGGAGAATTCATCGTATTTTGCCTGTAACAGGAGCACATTGTTGAAGTGGATGGAAGGATCATACACATTGTTGCGGAAGAGTTCACCGCACTGCAGCACGGTGGCGGCTGGTTCGATCGGGGTGCCGGAGTAGGCGGCGGCGACAGACCAGCTTGACCAGGTGCCCATCGAGTGACCGCTTAAGCCCATCTTTGTGTTATCTACATAGGGCAGTTCCGATAGGTATTTATAGGCAGCGATACCGCCGCAGCTGGAATCGGTGATGGCATTGCCGTCCTCATCTTTAGAGTAATGATCATTGAAGAAGGACAGGTTCGAGAAGTTCATCATCAGCTTATACCGTCCGGCTCCGCCGATTTTCGTATACGTACCGTGTTCTTCCGAATCATTGCCGTAGTTGACGGTTACCTTGTGATTGACATAACCTCTGTTAAATAAGCCTGCTTTGCTGGAACCGTGTCCGTATTCATCCAGGGCAAGTACTACATAGCCCCGTCTGGAGAGTTCCATGGCATAGGCTGCACAGGTCTCATGATCGTTCTGGTATCCATGCAGCAGCAGTACAGCCGGTGCTTTCTCTGCTTCTGTCGCTGTCTTCGGTCTGTAAAGCTTGTAAGAGAGATCTCCGGCCTCGGTTGTCAGGAAACCGTCAGAGATACTGACAGTACCGCCGGCATGCTGGAGACTGTTAGCACCGAACATACAGCCGCAGGCCAGAAGCAGAAGGGCAAAGACCAGGATGAGTTTAAAATTCCCTTTGGATTTCATAAGGACCCCCTT
>CADBMY010000038.1 GCA_902795905.1 uncultured Erysipelotrichaceae bacterium | reverse complement strand
GCAGACGCAAACTGACCGGGCTGAGAAAGATCCTTGATCGGGTGCAGTTCGGAACCTTCACCGAACAGAACATCCATATCCGCACGGGACAAATGAATATGACGTGCAGAAACTTCAACAATAAACTTATCCATGAATATGTCTCCTTCGTGAATATTCTAGCACAAAAACGCTGATGCGCATCCTATTATTCAAATCTTCCCGGTTTACACAGCCATTGTTCGAAATAGTCGCACACAGCACCGAGAACATCACCGTATTCCGGGGTGACCGGTGTATAGTCATGACAGGATCCCGCCAGTGCCAGATATTCCTTGTCTGCAGATGCGGACATCTCATAGGTGATCTCCATGTTCACGAATTCATGACTGGCCTGATTGCCCTGACACAGCAGCGGTACATGGATACCCTTTACATTTTCCCTTGTGGAAAGATAGTTAAAACGCTCATCCAGTCCCCGGATCCAGCAATCCCCATACGCATAATCATCAAAGAAACGAACTTCATCCTCCAGAAGATCAACTACTGTTGTCGAGAAACCGCCGCCATATCTTGAGGATGGAGTGGACGGTGCACTCTTCCGGTTTGTGTATACGATCTCTTCGGTGATCGTCCCGTCCGCATGCAGGAGTCTTCTGGGTTTTGCGGTACGCCCGAGAAAGCGTCTGTCCTGATTGAACAGCTTATTGTTGTGAGAACCGCCGGCAGCTCCGGGAATGAATATGATCTCATTTTCCTCGAAATGTCCCCTGCCGGAACGGATGATATCATACCGCTGTTTCGCATACGCAAGCAGATGACGGTAATAGTCGATCTGGGCACGCTGGAACCTCTGTACAAAGTCGTCGGGATACGTCTGGTTGGATACTGCCGGATCATATCCATTATCGGGATTATACAGATCAAGTTCAGGAATACGTGTGTATCCGTTGTCAAGACTGCGGACAGCAGGATCCAGGGCTAGTACCTTCATAATGCCATAGTTTCCGTCCATCAGGAACAGACCGTCGGCCGGAGATAATCCGCTGATCTCGGGAAACGGAATCAGGCGTTCGGACTCCGTAAACCTTGCGGTACCGTTTTCAGCGATATACTGGTAGGCACTGAGCATACAGCCGCCCTGACTGTGAGCCATCAGGACGACTTTATCTACACCCGGAAGTGACCGCAGAAAATCCACGCATGTGCTGACTTCTTTCGTCCACACAGCCGGTGCATCGGTTTCTCTGCCTCTGCGGCGCGGCTTCAGACTTACCCCGGCAGCTGTAAAACCACGCTTCGCCATCTCCTTCATCGGCGCAAAATTCATGTAATTGCTGCGGTGAACCGCGAGGACAGCTATCCTGCTGTTTTCATGTTCCCTCACCGGTCGCCAGACAGTCAGATTTGTACCGTTATTACCGCAGTTGTCAGTATAAAAACTAAAAAACTCACTGCGGATCGGAAGTAATGATTCTCTCATGATCAACTCTTTCTAAAGGCGATAACACCCTGCAATGAGTAACTTATAAACTGAATTATGAATAATTGTCAGTTTACTTATCTGCGCAGCACCGACATCAGCCTCTGCAGAAGACTGCGGAATGACGCAAACATTATCGTATAGACCGCAAATGCGGAAACAGACAGTGCGATGCCAAGGATCAGTGCAGAGATCACAAAGTGGATCAGTGATGAACTGACATACGGGATAAATCTCTGCCAGCAGAACCAGCCTGCCCCGCCCAGTACCAGCGCGATCGCAAACCGCAGCAGGAACATCCGGTAATACCGGCTGACCGGCAGCCCGAAGACTTCTCTGTAGACAAGTCCGGGATTGTAGCTGAGATCAACTGTCCAGTAGGCAAATGTAGTGGCCATGGCAGCACCGAGCAGACCGAAGCGGGATACCAGGATCACCGACAGGATGATCTTTACAGCCGCAAGCAGATATGCGTTATTCTTGGCATTAACATAGAGACCGTTGGTATCACGGGCGATCATCACCGGCTGTCTGGAGGTCATATAGAAGATATTGCAGGCCAGGAAGAAACAGATCGGCAGACTCGTCTGATACAGCGGATTACGCATCCACATCGGCACAAACTGAGGCATGACGATAAAGATCTCACAGGCCACGATCGTCGAAACAAATGTAGAGAAGTTAAAGAATTCGGTAAATACACTGAAGCTTCTGACTTTATCACTGTTAAACAGATTGCCGAAGGAGTTCATCGGACTCTGTACCATGGTCTGAGTGATCTTGCCGATATTGTCAGAGAGATACGAATATGTGCCGTAGACCGAAGACATCGCGTAGCCCATGAACCCTGTAACAACGATGTTGTCTGTCTGCGTGGTTGCCAGCTCAGAGAGCCTCTGAATAACCGCATAGCGTGCTTTTGAGGCAAAGCGGTTATCCTTCTCTCCTGTATCTTTAAGCCAGGGATAGGCATTTAACGCGATCCTGCGGGCTGTAAAATTGGCACACAGGATATTTGCGCCTTCGATCAGAAGAATCGTCAGGAAAGGCATCTTTAACAGGATCGCCGTGATCATCAGCACCATACGCAGAATCGAGATCGACTGTATCCAGATATTGATCCGGTATTCCTTCTGATCCGCCATGATCACAAAGTTGGGACCCATCAGGAAATAAGAAATACCGTAAGGAAGTGCCAGTAACATGAATACGCCTGCTGTCTGCAGATAATCCATCGGTGATTCCGCAAAGAACGGAAACAGTAACGAAGCCACGGCACTGACCGCGATCACGACAAGACCTGTACGCCTGAACACTTTTAAAGCACCGCTGTATATGCGGTTGACTTCCTCGTGATCATTCTCTGCCAGAGGTTTGTACAGCAGCTGACGGAAAGCCAGCGAGTATGCCAGTTCACAGATATTGATAAACGTAATAAACTGTGCACACGTCAGCTGCAGACCGTTGATATCACTGCCGTAAAGACCAACAAAAAGACTGACTTTGACAAAGCCGATCAGCGGCAGTACGACCGCAGCGATCGTACTGACCAGAAAGTTGTAAAAAGAATATTTAGTACGCGTAATCAGGCTCCTCTAATCCGGCGGTGAAAGATTCCCGCCGTAAACTTGTTGTAAAACTGCAGAAACACACGGTTCTTTAGACCAAGACCGGCAATATATTTATTCTTCTTCCAGTTTGGGTAATACTGCTTCATGACCTGTTCACTGCGGTCATAATACATTTCCCAGCTGTTGGAGCGGATAAACCGGAACATACCATACAGACGCAGATGTTCGATATGCAGATACTCCAGTTCATCACGGTATATCTCTTCCAGGTGATTTGTACGGAAATTCTCTCGGACCAGTTCCATGACCCCGAAGATCTCCGCAAGGCGCGGCGAATCACTGTTCTGCATGATACTGCCTTCCCTTTGACGGTAGTGGATCAGACACTCCGGCAGATACCCGATATTCTCAGCTTCCGCAAAGATCATCGTCGTTACCGGCAGATCCTCATACCATGTATTCAGCGGATAGCGGTATCCCCTGTCCTTAAAGTATTCCGCTTTATAAAGCTTGTTCCAGGCAAACATCGGTGAAAGCATTGCCCGTTTGCGGATATCCGGGATATCCCTGTCACTGAGCCCTTTCATGACCGTACGCCTGGCAGGGTCGGTATACCAGTATTCGATATCCGTCACTACAACGTCATAGCCCTCCTGAGCCTTATTCAGCAGTTTTTCATACAGTTCCTTCTCCACGAAGTCATCACTGTCCAGAAAAGCGATATACTCTCCCCCGGCATACGGTATACCGTAATTGCGGGCATCCGAAAGACCGCCGTTGGGCTTGTTCAGAAGTGTAAATCTCTCGGGATAGAGGTCGGCATAATGCCTTGCGATCACAGGACTGCTGTCAGTGCTCCCGTCATTGACGATGATCACTTCCATATCCTGCAGTGTCTGTGCCTTCAGAGACTCCAGACATTCCTCAAGATACTTCTCAACGTTGTATACAGGTACGATCACAGATACTTTCATAGTTTTCAATTATATCACAGACTGCTGTTACTGATGTGCAGCCGCAAACTCCGCTGCCATCTTTTTCTTCAGTCTGCCGAATGTACGTTCTCCGAATCTTTCCGTGAGCAGGAATGCATCTCTCTGCTTCTCGACAAAGGCATTGCGCGTGTACTTCCTGTAGAGAGGCCTGATCACATCCGCATGCGGACGCAGGCAGGCAACCAGTTCACCCAGCTGATCCATGGCCTGTTCATACTGTTCCTGTGTACAGTTGAGACGTCTTGTCTGATAGAGAATATACTTGAAGCTTTCGAACATTCTGTACCAGAAGATATCCGGTACATTCTTTCTCTTCTCTGCCTGTTCGATAATACTGCGGAATACCGATGTCTGTCCGCTGAGGGCCTTGTAGCTGACATCCGTCATCGTATTGCCGGGACGGTCTACCAGATAATTGGCAAGACTGATATCGGTATAGACAACTTTGGACGCATCCAGAAGACTCAGATAGAACAGCATATTGTCTGTATAACCTACCTTGGTCAGGAATGTGATATTCCTGGCGACATCGGTCTTATACAGTTTGGCATGTGGACTTGGATCAAGGAAGAAGAGATCCGCAAAGTCATCTCTGTCCCTGTGATATACCGTATTGACCTTCAGCTTCACAAATGTATCGTTATAGGACGGTGTGTAGTCCTTACGGTCGGAACCGTCATACACATATGACTTGGCACCGCAGGTGATATCGGCACCGGATACTTCGGAGAGATCCAGCAGTGTCTTGACTGCTGTGTCTTCGAGTGTATCATCGGGATCACAGACAAGGAAATACGGTGTTTTGATCTCCGCAATTGCCCGCTGCAGGACAGAACCGTAACCGCCGTTCTCCTTCACGATACTGTGAAAGAGATCGGGATATTTTTCTGTATATTCATCGATGATCTCCTGACTGTTGTCGGGAGAACCGTCGTTGACCGCCAGCACCACATGATCATTTCCTGACTGCAGACGCAGAGACTCAAAACATGCCCGCACGTATTTCTCAACATTATAGATCGGTACGATGATCGTTACTTTAGGCATATTCAGCCCTCCTTCTTCATTCCGATGCGTTTGACCGCAAGATACATCTTCAGCAGTTTCTCATCCGCATAGATCCAGTCGTATTTCTCTCTCAGAACAAGATACCTGCACTTGGGATACTCCGGCCAGGTCTTCCGCATATACCAGAAACATACCTGGATAAACTTATCTGCCATCTTCGTATCACGGCAGTTTCTCGTCTTTTTCAGACATTCCATGATATTGATAATACCCAGGTATTTCAGTTCTTCGTAGTAGTGTTCATAGATCCCGAGCTTCGTATAGTCATCGATCGTCAGTTTGATCATATCCAGAACACAGTATACGGACATATTGAATAATCCTGTCAGATTGCCGGGACGGTCCTGCAGATAGTTGTACAGCGGACGGTTGATGAACGCGATCCTGTTCGCTCTTGCCAGCAGTCTGTATGTGGTTCCGAGATCCTCATAGTTATATCCCCAGGGATACCGGATATTGTTGTCCATGAACAGCGAACGCCGGTAGATCTTGTTCCAGGCCGCATTCTTCATCTTCGTGATCATCTCGGGATGATCATACAGCCGGTATACCTGTTTCTCATCATAATCATGACTGATGATCTCCTTCGTATCCGTCTGTACAAAATACTGATAGATATCAAAGATCACGATATCCGCATCAGTCTCCTCCAGCTTTGCAATACATCTCTCAAGAAGATCCGGCTCGATCCAGTCATCACCGTCAATAAACTCAATATACTTCCCCTTTGCGGCTTCGAGACCGGCATTGCGGGCATCCGCAAGACCTCCGTTAGGCTTATCCAGAACTCTGACCCTGGGATCTTTCTGTTCGTATTCCCTGCAGATCGCCAGTGAACCGTCCTTACTGCCGTCATTGACCAGGATCAGTTCAAAGTCCCTGTATGTCTGGGCCAGTACCGATTCTATGGCTTTGGCCAGATACTTCTCGGAGTTATACAGATTGATCACTACACTGACTTCAGGCATTTGCTTTTCTCCTTGTCAAACGTGATAATACTCTCATCATCAGATCTTCCCTGCAGACGATCAGGATCAGTGCATAGACCGCCATCCCTGCCGCAATCGATACGACGGTGCCGATCAGGTTGCCGGGCATTCTCGTGATCACCATGCGCACGAGTACAAACATGACGGCTGATGCCAGCAGATAGACAGGATAGCTCTTCTGTAGGAAGTTGATCCTGACCATTTTACGGATCGAAATATACTGGATGAGGAATACCGTACACTCTGCCACAACGCTCGAAATAACAGCTCCGTACGCGCCGTAGGAAGGAATCAGGAAAACATTCAGACAGAAGTTGATCAAAGCCCCTGCCAGTACACTTCCGGTATACTGCTTTTCCATGCCCCTCGGCACCATGTACTGTATACCGGTAACATTGGACATCGAGATAAAAACAACGATAGGACCGCCGAAACGGATCAGACCGGCAATGATCGGTGCCGTCGGCAGGAACCAGGAGATAAACTTATCGGCAATTGCGTACATGCCGAAGCACATCGGCAGCGCCAGCATACAGCTGATCTTCATCGTCGTGTTGATCAGTTCGGCTGTCTGTCTTTCACCATCCGCACTGTTATGGATAATATTGGAAACACGCGGCAGAACGACAGCCCCGATCGAAGTAATAAAGTACAGGAACATCTGTACAAAACTCATCGCCGTCTTGTAGTAATTCAGGTGCTCTTCACTGTGCAGGTAGCCAAGCATCGTCCTGTCCAGCATCGTATACACCGAGATTGCTACAGTCGGCACAAACAGTCTGAAGGTCGGGATAAAGTGATGTCTGTACGCCTGCTTCAGAGAGATCGGACGGAAGTCAATGTACTGATGCAGCTGCACAAACATGATCACCTGACCAAGCAGTTCACAGCCGGAATTGATCAGCACATACTTCCAGAGATCAGCCGGTGTCTTACAGACAGTCATGATCAGGAAGACCCCGATCAGTTTAACGATGATATTCCGTATACTTGCCTTGCGGAAATCCTCGACACCGTAATAGAACCAGGTAATATCCAGCATGGATGCCAGCATCGTGGTCCCTGCCAGAACAAAGATCGTATAATTCTCGGTGATTGCAAAACGGATAAACAGATAGTATGCGGCAGCCGCAATGACCATATTAGTCATCTGCATGGCAAGTATCTCAAAGAATGTCGTACTGAGTTTATCGCGGTCATCCCTGACTCTGGCGATCTCCCTGTTGCCGTACGTATTCACACCGAGAATACCCACAAGGATGAACCACTGCATGATACTGCCGGCATAGTCGGAGATCCCGACAACAGGAGCTGTAATATGTTCATACACATACGGTGTGACCAGTAAGGGCATGATCACCCTGACGATCTGGTACAGTATGTTATAGATGTAGTTTCTGATCAGTTTTCTGTCCATACTCTCTGTATATGATACCACATAACGAATATGATAATCTCAAACATAAAAAATCTGCCTGACAACCAGACAGATCTTCTTTTTACATTTCCGGGAACTTACGCTGCTGGTGTTGCCAGCTTGCCTGTTGAACCACAGTTCGGGCAGGCATGATGAGGCTGCTTAGCGGCACCGCAAACCGGGCACTTAACAACCGTTACACTCTTCAGCTTGTAATGAGTTCTTCTCTTATCGCGTCTTGTCTTGGAATTTCTTCTCTGCTGTACTGCCATTTCCTGATACCTCCTACTTTTCCTCGATATAATCCTTTAACTTTGCCAGGCGCGGGTCAATGCGATCTTCCTGACTCTTCTGATACTCTTCCTCAGTAATAATCCGCCAGCCGTCACCGGAAGGATATTCTTCAGGAACTGCGTGTGTCACCTGTAGCGGCACCTCCAATAATATCATATCTATTACCGCAGGCAATAAGTCTATGACATCATTTTCCGCAGTACGAACTTCCTCATCCTCGCTCTCCGCAAAGGTATAGATCTCTTCACTGTCGGTCTCGAAATCGTAGTCGATCTCTCTGCCTGTCACAGCATCAGGAACAAGCATCGTCCCCTTTACTGCAAGTGTCACATAGAAACTGTCATTCTCCAGATCAAGATTTCCTCTTCCGGATACACGGACATCTTTTACACCATTGATCCGTGAATTTCCGGCAAAGGCTTTGGCATCGATCCTGACCTCCTCATCGAAGACAACACTTCTGCCCGGTGCATTCACCAGTTCTGAACGTGACCATTTCACAATAAAAATCTCCAGTTCGTAACGTTAAATATTATAGGCAAACAGATATCCAAAGTCAATTTATGTTTATACTTTTTGTCTGATCCAGTTCAAAATATCCTCATATACACGTGTATGATCGATCTCATTGAGGATCTCATGGCGCATACCGTCATACAGTTTGGAATCTATATCCGTATATCCTGCCTTTGTCAGTGTCGCAATCGAATCCGCAAAGCCTGCTTCACCGCCGATGCAGGGATCATCCTTGCCGGCCGCAAACAGTATCGGCAGATCCTTCTTCGTGCATCTGTACTTTGAAGAATCATGCAGACGTTCAAGACCCGTCAGCTCATCGATGTAACCCTGGATCGTAAACGGAAAACCGCACTGGGGATCATCAACATATTTCTGAATATTCTCTGTATTATAACTGATCCAGTCATACGGGGTCTTCGGATCTTTAACAGCCTTGTTGAAGTTGCCGGTAACAGCCTGGTCCATGACCGCACTGTGCCCTCTTGCGCCTTTGGTCATCTTCAGTACCTTGCCCAGCGCAATTCCTGCCTTGACCGCCGGCTGGTAATTCGGTGCTCCGGTCAGCACAAGACCGTTCAGTTCACTGTCATACTCCTGCAGCAGACATCTGGCGACGATCGTTCCCATCGAATGCCCGAACAGGATAAACGGAATACCCGGATTCTCGCTCTTTGCGGTCTTCATTACTTCGGCGGCACTGTACAGCACGTAGTCCCATCCGTCCTTTTCGCCAAACCACCCGCGCAGACCTTCGTTCTCGCCGTGTCCGGGCAGATCGAATGTATATACTGCATATCCGTTTTCACATAAAAACTTTGCAAAGTCATCGTACCGTTTACGGTGTTCCGACATACCATGTATGATCTCCACGGCACCCTTGGCAGCACCTGCAGGTCTGAAGATACTTACAGCCAGTTTGCTCATATGATTTTTCCTCGATTCTCTTTGTATTTATTGTAACATATAGCTATGACAGAGTATGGAAAAACAGTATGCGGCATCGTTGCCGAGTATAATCCGTTTCATTACGGACATAAAAGACAGATCGAACTGACAAGGAAGGCAGTATCTCCCGATGTGATGGTTGCTGTCATGTCCGGTAATTTCGTACAGCGCGGGGAGCCGGCTGTTGTCGACAAGTGGACAAGAGCTGCCGCTGCTGTCGATCAGGGTATCGATATCGTTTTTGAACTGCCGACGATCTATTCCCTGCAGGCAGCCTCCGCCTTCGCCCATGGCAGTATCAGCGTTCTGAAGAAAGCCGGTATTACACATCTGAGTTTCGGCAGTGAATGCGGCGATCTGGATAATCTGCAGGATATCGCTTCTACTAGTATTGACCCGGATCATCTGCGGGCATCCCTTTCTTCCGGTATCGGTTATCCGAAAGCCTACGGACTTCTGACAAGAGAGATGGCACCGAATGATATTCTCGCTGTTGCCTACCTGAAAGAACTGGCTGATACAGACATCAGACCTGTTCTGATACAGCGTACAGGTGATTATCTTGATCCTGCGATCGGTGAATACAGCAGTGCCCTGGCGATCCGTGAGGCTCTGTATAACAGCCGGGATATCGGTGATTCCACACCGATGAAAGATATCCTCACACACGCAGATCTGAACCGTCTGGAGCTTTATTATCCGTTTCTGCGCATGTATCTGCTTACCGCCAAACGCGATCAGCTGCAGTCTGTCTTCCTGTTCAACGAGGGCATTGAGCGCCATCTGGTCAGACAGGCAGAAGATAATCCCACTTATCAGGGATTCCTGGACAGCTGTGTCAATGCCAGATATACACGCAGCCGGATCAGACGCTGTCTCTGCCATCTGCTGTTAGGCATAACATATGAAGAAGTGAAACGCCTTCCTGCCTGGGATACCCTGCGGGTACTGGCATTTAACGATACCGGCAGAAAGTATCTGCGTGAACTGAAGGACAGCGGTGTGCGCGTTGCCAGTACCTATGCTGAAAATCCCCGTCCCTGGCGCGAGATCGAACTGCGTGCAGCCAATGTCTACGGTCTTGTTCTGCCCGAAGAAAAACGCGTTTATATCAATAAACGCGAGATTCAGGGTCCTGTTTACCGTAAGCCTCAGTCAGAGAGTCTGACGTTGTGATAAACCTTGTTTACATCATCTGTTTCATTTAACAGATTCAGCAGCTTCTCAAAAGCTTCTAATTCTTCACCCTCAAGTTCAACATATTCATTCGGCAGCATCGTTGCCTCACAGATCTCAAATGTTACACCGGGGATCAGTTTTTCGATGGCTTCCTGTCCTTTGCCGAAGTCCTGGAATGCCGTAGTAACAGTCATTTCACCGTCTTCTACCGTAATATCCTTGACATCGATATCCTCTTCCATCATGGCATCAAGCATAGCCTCTTCATCCTCATAGTTGAAGACAAACAGACCAACCTGATCATAATTGAAGGATACAGCACCGTTATTTGCCATCTTGGCACCGCGTGCCTTGTTAAAGCATGTCTTGACAGCTGTTAACGAACGGTTGGTATTGTCTGTCAGACAGTCAACGATGACAGTGCTGCTTCCGGGACCAAAGCCCTCATAACGGCATTCCGTATAGTTCTCATCGGAACCGCCTTTTGCTTTATCAATAGCTCTTTTGATTACATCCGCAGGAATCTGATTGGATTTCGCTTCTGCAATCTTCCTGCGCAGTGCAAGGTTCATATCCGGATCAGGGACACCAGACTTAGCCGCAATGTATAATTCCTTACCAAAACGAGAATACAGCTTGGATTTGATTGCTGCAGTCTTAGCCATAGATGCTGCACGTACTTCATGTGCTCTTCCCATAATTCATTCCACCTTCCAAATAAGCGTTTCAATTATACCAAAGACTTATCTTAAAGTGAAGATTGTCATTCCGTTTTATTCAGACCATAATAGTCATATGTCTGTTTATGTAATCAGTGATCTGCACGGCTGTGCGGATGAATTTGAAAAAATGCTGGACCTGATCCGTTTCAGCAATTACGACGAACTGTATATTATCGGTGATGTGTGCGACCGCGGCAATGATCCGATGCGTATATATCGGGTGATCATGAATACCCCGAACATGCACATGATCATGGGTAATCACGATGCCTGGTTTCTGCAGCTGATGGATACCCTGTTTGCGGAGAAAAGAGAAGCCGGCAGTGCCTATAAGACGATGGATTTCTATCAGTGGCTCGGCCCTAACGGCGGCTTTGTGACAGCGGATGCGTTCCTGTCCATGCCCTGGCCCTCCTGCTATGATCTGAAGACATGGCTTGAAGTACAGCCCATGTATGCACAGATCAGCGTCTTGGGCAGAAGCTTTCTGCTTGTTCATGCCGGTGTCGGTGCTGCCCCGCAGAGCGGTATGCCGATCAGTGCTGTTGATCCCCATGACCTGCTTTGGACACATATTCCCCTGGAAGCCAACCCCTACCGTGATGTGACGATGATCACCGGCCATCAGCCTACATTTACGTATGGTGAGGAATATGAAGGCAGGATCATCACCGGTGAGAAAACAAAAACCATCCACATTGACTGCGGATGTGTCTTCGGCAGGACGCTTGGCTGTCTGCGTCTGGATGATATGCAGGAATTCTATATTCCCTCAGGATATAAAAAGCTTACTTTTCGCTGACATTCTCTGCGATCCAGTCATTCAGCAGACGGATCATATTGTTCGTATTGGACGTATACGGAGCCGGGACGAAAGTCTCTGCTCTTTTAATATATTCACCCAGCTGATCAAGATCTCTGACATAGAGGATACAGCCAAGTCTGTCGAAAGCCTCAAGAAGCTGTACCTGATGATCATTGACATGTTCACCATATCTGGCAAGTCTCGCGCATCCAAGTACTTTCTTGCCCTCACGCAGACCGGTCATGATCGAACCGGCGCCGCCGTGAGTGATGATCAGATCTGCCTCCGAGATCAGCTGTGCAAACTGATCGGTATCGAGATAATCAAAGATCTCCATATCCGTACTGGTGTATGCAGTATATCCGGCCTGAACAACGACTCTGTCTTTGATCACACCGTCAGCGATGCATTTCTCCACAGCGTCAAGAAGTCTTGTAAAGACCTTATCATTTGTGCCTAAAGTAACAAGGATCATCAGAATATCCAGCCTCCGTATACAGCCTTCGGGAAGACTTCCAGCATACTCTCCCACTGCACGATAAACAGATCAGCAATCGGATATACCATCTTGCCGGCCATCGTCGGTGTCGAAGAATTCGCAAACGTTTCGATCCAGATCACCTTCTTGTGAAAGAAATGCGCGATCCTGCACATCGGTACGGCTGTATGCGTACCGGTTGTGATCACAACATCGGGACGGATCTTCAGATACAGGAAAAAGCTTTTGATACAGTTATAGGCAAACTTGAAAAGATAGGAGAACAGATGGCTCTTGGTTCCGTATACCAGATAGCTGACTCTGTCCTTTCCGTATTTCTCCGGCAGATACGTATTGGCCTTCGTATTCTCGGTAATAATATGATAGTCATACGACGAAAACATCGGCTCCAGCTGGAGCATCTCCGTCAAATGACCGCCGGTACTGGATATAAAGAGGATCTTTTTCATTAACAGTATTATACTCTATTCTCTGCCATAAAGTCTCTTACGAGCTTTTCTACTTCTTCCTGTGTAGCTTTCCGCAGAGCTTCTTCCGCCAGTTTCCTGGTTTCCTCATAGGAAAGTGAATTGATCAGTTTGCGGGAGGATAAAAGCAGTCCCTCACTCATGGAGAACTCATCCAGGCCAAGCCCGAGAAGAAGCGGGATCGCATCCTCATCACCGGCCATCTCACCGGACATACCGCACCATTTGCCCTGCGCATGTGCACCGTCGATCGCCATCTTGACAAGTGCCAGCACCGCCGGATGCAGAGGCTGATACAGGTAGGATACCTTCTCACTCATACGGTCTGCCGCAAATGCATACTGGATCAGGTCATTAGTACCGATCGAGAAGAAGTCCGCTTCCGCAGCCAGCGCATATGCCGAAACAGCCGCTGCCGGAACTTCGATCATCACACCGACTTCGATATCATCTGCGACTGCAGTTCCTTCTTCCGTCAGTATTCTTTTCTCTTCTTCCAGGTATGCCTTTGCCTTCCTCAGTTCATCTACGGTCGTGATCATCGGGAAAAGGATCGCCAGTTTTCCGTAAACCGATGCCCGTAACAAGGCACGCAGCTGCAGACGGAAGATCTCCGGTTCATGCAGACTGTAGCGGATCGCACGCAATCCCAGGAAGGGATTGCTTTCCTTATCCTGCTTGATATACTTGGGCAGATTATCCCCGCCGATATCCAGTGTACGGATAATGACACGGCTTCCCCTGCAGCCCTCCAGGACCTTCTTATAGGCCTGAAACTGCGTTTCTTCATCAGGAAACGAATCCCTCTCCAGATACAGGAACTCCGTACGGTAAAGACCGATACCCTGGGCACCAGTCTGCGGGAAACTGTCTGTCTCAAACTGCGGCAGTACATTGGCGTAGATCTCCACTTCACGGCCGTCTACGGTAACTGTCGGAGCATCTTTCAGTTCATACAGAGAGTTCTGACTGTGAATGAACTGCTCTCTTTTTATCTCGTATTCCCGGATCACAGCTTCGGAAGCATCCGTGATCAGACATCCTTCGCTGCCGTCCAGGATCGCCGTTTCTCCGTGTCTGACATTCTTCATCAGCTTTTCGGCGCCGACGACCGTAGGGATCTGCATACTTCTGGCCATGATTGCAATATGGCTGGTCCAGCTGCCTGTCACGGTCACAAATCCACATACATATTCACGGTTGACAGCCAGCAGATCTGCAGCCGTCAGGTCCCTTGCGGCAATGATCACCGGTTCCCTGATCAGGGAAAGATCCGGCATCTGTATACCAAGAAGCTTACAGTTTATCCGATATACGATACTGCGTATATCTTCTGCTCTTGTCTTTATGTATTCATTGTCGAGTGCTTCAAAACTGTCGGCAATATGCCTGCCGACGGTATTTGCCGCATATTCGGCATTACATCTTCCGGAACGGATCATCTCTCTGACCGAAGAAGTAAAATCCGGATCTTCCGCCATCATCCGGTGTGCCTCAAGAATATCGATACCATCCTGACTGACACGGCCGCTCACGCTGTCCCTGAGCATCTCCAGATCACTGATCACAGCCGAAAGCGCCTGATCAAATCTGGCAGTTTCCGTATCGGGATCGGATGTATACCGGAGTATGCGCAGCTGCGGCAGATCGATCACGAACAGTTTTGCGACAGCAATCCCCTTGGATGCTGCTATACCTTTAATTTTCATAAGCAGTATTCTATGTCATTTCAGACATTTTTACTACCCTGACATACTAAAAAAGCGCAGATCAGAAGCGGAGCAGGCCTGCATATCCGCTTTGATTCTACAGGTTCAGGCACTGAATAAACTCGTCAATTGCCCTTCTGCGCAGCCTGTAGTACGTAGATTTAGAGTAAAAATCCATATACCAGAGTGTATTCTGCATCTCAAGGAACTCCTTTCGAATGATCTTACGCGTATCCGGTGTACAGTCTTCAAGCGATCTGTCGATCATCCTGACGAACTGCTGATCGTTATCGTAACACTTCTGGTTTTCGCGCACACATCTGGCGATCTCATAGATATCGATACGTCTGCGTGCTCTCATATAGATTTTGCCGATGTAGATACAGATCTTCTCCTTACCTTCTTCCGTAAGTGTCTGATCAACGTCGGTTTTTTTAGTGCTCATCATTCTTTCCCTCCTTCCGTAAGAAGCAGAGACCGGTCAGTGCACTAACATATATACTAGCACTGTTTTCCGTTATGTTAAGTACAAACTTGCACATTTCTCTGCATTCACTTATCATATTTGCAGAATATTTGCATTTCCCCGAAAAAGGAGGCAAAAATGAGTCATTATCCTTTATCACGGCTCTCATACAAGCGTATATTCATTACCCTGCTGTTATTTGTGGCTGTCAGACTGATCGGAGACGGTCTTGATCTGTTTGTCGGTGTACCCACGATATCCTATACATTTGCGCTGAATTTCATCGGCTGGGTGATGATCATCTATGACTGGAACCTGTTTGGCATTCATTACAACAGATTTAAAAAGAACCCGGGTGACGGGCTCCTTTTCGCGTTTATCGGCATGATCCTGCTCGGCGGCTGGACATATGTCAATGAACATTTCCTGCACTGTGTCGAGATGTTTCCGGATGTTGAAGTGATCCGCAATTACTTCTTTGCCTCACCTGCAATCATCATTGCCTTTACGTTTATCTGGTCGGTACTGGTCAGCCTCAGTTTCAAGGCTGTTACCGACAGATTTGATATCAGGGACAAAGAACTTCTGATCATTCTGTCCTCAGGCTTTGTCTTCGGCCTGATCCTGACAGCGATCTATACGCCCCTGTCCCTGAATATGTTTGTGCCTACATATCTGTACAATACAGTACTGATCATCATCCTGTCTTATCTGTATAACCAGTCAGGATCTCTGATCTCCGGTATTATTGCCTACAGCCTGATCAATCTGATCAGGATACTGATACTGCTCTGATCACTCTACTTCGATCAGGCCGTATCCCTTATCGTGTCTCTTATATACAACCGCGATCTTATCGGTCTCCTCATCTGTATAGATGAAGAAACTGTGGCCGAGAAGTTCCATACGCATGATTGCTTCATCGAGGTCCATCTTTGTGGCCTCGATCGTTTTTGTTCTGACCGGAACATCTACGTTCTCAGCTTCCATCTCATCGATGAATGTTTCCGCAAGACTGTCCTTATGACGGCGGTTTAATCTGGTCTTCTGACGTCTGATCTGATCTTCCAGCTTATCTACCGCAAGATCTACAGCAGCGTAGAGGTCTTCGTGCTGAACTTCGGATCTCAGCAGACCTACCTTTGTAGGAATTGTCACTTCAATTTTCTGAGTGTTTGGATAAACTCTTGTTACTACCCTGGCAACCGTATTCTCATCAATAATGAGATACTTGGTCAGACCCGACAGCTTCTTTTCGATCTGCTCACGCATGGAATCGGTCACGGTAATATTCTTTCCAACGATTTCAAATAACATAAACACACCTCTTTCTTTCTGTTCGCTACTATTTGAAATAGATTGATTATCTTTATTCCGTATTTATCTGTCTTTATTTTAGCAGATTATTGCCCCGGGGTACACTGTCCGCATAAATTTGTCAGCCATCTGTATACAACAAGCATCGCATAAGTGTCCATACCGCAGTAATCCTTCAGTTCGGCAATGATCTTTTCCCTGTCACTGCTGTCTTCCTCCCGGTCGAGACGCCGCCACTCAAATACCGCGTTCATGCCTTTATTGATCTCAAGATCGCTGTAGAGATGCGGATCCAGCATTCCTGTGATCGTCTTCAGGGAGATACTCCCGCGCAGGCGTGTATCATAGACAAGACCGTTTTCAAACGGTACCTGCAGATCCCGCATTCTGTCAATGATGCTCTCCAGCTTCTGCTGATACTCAGAAAACTGCTCTGCCAGCTCCCGCAGACGGATGATCTCGGCTCCGGATGCGTTATAGGCAACAACACTGCCGGTTTCCGGAATCTTCTCCAGAAGATCTTCGAGGAGTTCTCTGCGGTCATCGTGAAACGACAGGAAGACATCGTGCCTGACACTGCCGTCTTCTTCCAGAACATGCACGGAATGTTCAAACAGCAGAACATCAAACGGACGCATTCCCGGATACGGCGGCACCGCATATCTCTCCCACTCAAAATCGATGAAAGCGATCGGATAGCTGATGTGTGACAGCCATGCCTTCAGGGCTTCGGTATCGGCGAAAAGACCGCCGTTTTCTGCAGCTTTGATCTGGGCATACTGTATCTGCAGACCTTCGATTCTTTCCGGATCCGCATCCTTCAGAGATACTCTGCCCTCTTCATACATGTCATACTTACGGGCACTGGAGAGAAGTGTCAGGATCGAATCATCCGGTGCCGATCCCTCATCGGGGAAGCACTCCTCATAGAACATGCATTTCTGCCTGCCTGTACATGCCGGTGTGCGTTTTGGCTCTTCCATTGCTTCATACGCATCCATCTTCCGTGTAACAGCCTCAAGATCCACGGGATCCCGGTCCAGGTACTCCTGTACGGTAATTGAGGGATGGCAGCGGTCGTTATAAAAACAGTCACTGATGCAGAACAGCTGCTCAATGTCCAGTTCTTCGCCCCGGACATATTCCGCATTGAAGTGTATGATCATGATCTTATGTACGGGAATACCGTTGGCTTCCAGCAGATACCGGATGCCCTGATAGTAGATCGGATCCCCGGCTCTTGGGTAAAGTCCCATGTAGATGTAATAGAGCTCATTCCCCTCTTCTGTCCTGTGCAGAAGCGGTATATTAGCCCGTACAGAGCCGTATTCGAGACGCGGACGGATAAACCACTCATACGATGAAAAAGCCTCGAGAAAGCGCTCTTTCGGGTCACTGCGCATACCCTCAAAATACGAAGTCATGCCGAATCTCTGCACAAGCAGTTCGGTCATTGCCTCATCCATACGGATATACTTTGGAGATTCGTGATATACAGCATCCCGTGATAACGCAAAAGCCCGGCGGCAGCGGAGAAACCTGCGCAGATCACTGAGATGATACATCGTACTCATGCGTCCTCTTCCTCAGCTACCATGCCGTATCCAAGCACTCTGGTATATACAGCTTTCACAAACTCGCCGCTCTCAAGAGAACGGGAAGACTTCAGACGTACAGTTCCGTCAGTACCGTCAGGCGCAAACATCTCACTGCGTCCGAGATACATCCCTGTCAGTTCATCATATCCCTCGATCAGCACTTCACACTTCTGACCGATCAGCTTTGTACGTGACTCTCTTACCAGAACACTCTGTGCCGACATGATCTCATCACGTCTTCTCTCTTTCTCTTCCGGTGCAACATTATCATCCATCTCATAACTCGGTGTATCTTCTTCTCTGGAATACGTAAAAGCACCCATGTGGTCCCAGCCGATCTGTTTCACCAGCGAGAGATTCAGTTCATGATCTTCCAGTGTCTCTCCCGGAAAACCGGTGATCAGCGTCGTCCGCAGGGTCGGATGTTCAAACGCATTCCTGATCGTTTCAACTCTCTCAATGATCTCCTGCCTGCTGCCTCTTCTGTTCATCAGCTTCAGAATACGGTCAGACCCATGCTGTATCGGAATATCAAAGTACGGCAGTACATGTTTCGATTCCTTAATTGTATCCAGCAGATCATCCGGTATCTCATCAGGATACAGATATAATATACGGATCCAGTGCAGACCTTCGATCTTATCCAGTTTCTTTAACAGTGATGAAAGATGAAGCTGTCTGTCCCAGTCAAATCCATACCGTGAAGAATCCTGGGCGATCAGGTTCAGTTCCTTTACTCCGCTCGAAGCCAGTCGCTCTGCCTCCCTGACCAGTTCATCTTCCGGATATGAACAGAGACTGCCGCGGATACCCGGTATTGCACAGTATGCACAGCGGTTGTCACAGCCCTCCGCGATCCGCAGATAAGCCATCCATGGTTTGCCCGAAAGCAGTCTTTCCGTCTTTCCGTATGTATTGGGTATCCTTTCTCCCAGAACTTCCGTCAGTATGTGTCCGAGATCTCCGTATTCATCGATCGAGATAAAGCGGTCTACTTCCGGAAACTCTTCGATCAGCTGAGGCTTATACCGTTTGGCAAGACATCCCATGACGATCAGTTTCTGCAGTCCGCCTTCTTTCAGATCTGCCGCATCCAGGATCGTCTCTATGGCTTCCGTCTTGGCACTTTCAATAAAACCGCAGGTATTGATGATCACCGCTTCCGCATCTGCCGGATCGACGACCAGCTCCTGCCCTGCACTATGCAGAAGACCAAGCAGATTCTCCGTATCCACAAGATTCTTCGCACAGCCTAAAGATATTACACCGATCTTCATATTCGTTCACTCTTTCCTGTATAGATTTTACACTACTGAACAGAATTAAAAAAGGCACTCCGGGAGTGCCTTACATACTTAATCCGCAAGTGATCCGAACGGATCCCAGGGCTGCAGAACGACAGGTTCGCTCTTCAGTGCCTTTGCCTGTTTGGCATTCAGATACTTCCTGTGGACAACAGCCTCAAAGACATATTTGTCAAACCATGTATCGGTACAGATATAATATCCGGCATGAGCTACCTGATCACCCCAGGAGTTCTCGATCTTCCAGCGGTTGGGCTTGCCCTTGACAAGGTTTACACCGGTCAGCACCATGGCATGATTCATCGCACTGTGACGGGCATCCAGCATCTCTGCCTTGGACATCTCAAGATCCATGTCAAAGGTACCGGCATAATCAAACTGTCCGTCATCCCACAGACCGCTGTCACGGTTGATATCCTTGCCGGCATCACAGCCAAACCAGACGATACTGCCGTCTTTCAGCTGATCGATGATCAGTTTCTTGAACTCGTTCATCGGCAGGTTCAGATAGGAAACAGGATTGCCGTCAACGACATTGCCGAGATACTTGACCGTATACATCTTGTGGAAAGGCTTATCCTCTGTAGGTCCGTTGATGATGCCGACATAATCATCGAGATCGGTTCCGAGATACTTCTCATAGAACTGCTTCGGTGTTACATTGTATACCGCATGGTATTTCTTCTTCTCATCGACATACTCAAATGTAAAACTCTTCGGCGGCACACCGAGACAGCTGCACAGCACACCGTAGCACTCTCTCAGACATTTCTGCTTCAGAACAGACAGTTCTTCCTTTCTGCCTTCCGCAGCCAGTTTCTTACTGTCAGCCGCAAACTTGCGCAGACGGCCGTTGATCAGACGCATCATGCCCTGCGTATTGGAAGACTGGAATGTCTCCGGCATTGCTGTCTTCGGACAGAGACCGTACTTCTTAACAACGGAGACCATCATGTCCCACTGACCGCCGTCGTTGGTCACAGTCTCCATCAGATAACGCATCGTCTCATCAGAGAACGGTGTATCCACCTCCTGCAGTACAGCCTCGAGGAACCAGTTCACTTTCTCCAGCTTGTCATAGAATGTAATAAAGTTCTGTGAGAGTTCAAACTTCTCGATATGATACTTCTTTGCGATCATTTCTCTTAACACATTCAGTGAAGAGAAGATCCAGCACCTGCCTGAACGCTTCTGATTGGTCGCCGGCATCGTCTTGATGTCGATTGAAAACATGAACGGATTCAGTGCTTCGGCCTCAAAGACAGATGAGATCTTTGTGATGTCGTTGTTTGTCAGCGCATTTCTGACGATACGTGCTTTTTCGTCAGCCAGATAGCTTTCTTCCATCTGCGAAAGATCTTCTGCACTGATCGGACGCATATTGTTCATACCATTACCTCTTTCTATTCATCCATACTATGGTTTGATCACTTTTGTGAGATCCTTGATCAGCTGTGCTGTACGCAGCTTTACACCTTCATCGGTCAGATGCAGGTTGCTGTCAAAGAACAGACTGTAGCCGTAGAAATAATCGGTAAAATCGGAGATCACTTCCGCATCCAGCCTGTCTGCCAGTTCCTGCTGGAAACTAATGTATTCATCTTCTGCCGGGGTAAATTCGCCGTCACCGATCGGATATGCGGCAATGACCATCTCTGCACCCTGTGCGTTCAGCCATGCCTTCAGCTCATTCAGTCTGTTCACACAGGCATCATTGATCTGCGGCAGCGGTACACTTCCCTCTGTAAACAGGAAATCATTCTCCGGACGCGGGTAGACATTATCACCATATTCGTTGAAGGCAGCTCTTGACATGAACCCGTCGGTACCGTCGACGAACACTTCATGACCGCTGATCTTCTCCCGCACCCACTTGACGGTTGCCTTGAAGGCATAGCGCGGAAAAGCCCTGGCCATGTTCATATAGTCTTTGCGGCGGATCAGCCGGTGCAGCTCGGGATAATTCTCGATCGTCATCCAGACAAGCTCGGGATTCGGGATCATATCATCATCGCTGTATGTATTATGCGCGATCACATAGAGATCCCCTTCATGTACATCCAGTGTGCATACCTGTTCATCAAATGCATTGCCGAAACCGCCGTGCATGCCCATATTCACGACCGGGATACCGAAGGCATCCTCGATCTCTGCCGAATCTATGCCGAATGCCAGGTTGGAATTGCCGACAAGCACGATCCTGGGGCCCTCTATGCTTTCAAGACGATTGACCTTATCGACCATGGCCTGTGTATATATCCTGACGTATTCCGGCGGAACAACGCTGAAAAACAGCACTGTACACCCGCATATGATAAGCACCAGCACCGTCAGAAACAGCAGGATCTTGCCAACAAAACGCTTCATGAACACCTCATCAGAATTTGAAATACAGGAACTCGTTGCTGGAACGCACCGGCAGCACCATGATAAACATCAGCACAAACAGAAGACAGAAGATAAACTGCTTCACTCTTCCCATCTCCCCGACAGCAGCCACCGGATCCTTCTTCACAGCCTTCACTTCGTAAATAAATAACACCAGGAACATGTACGGCAGACAAAGCACGGTATAGGAATCAATACCCAGCTGTGCGTATGCTGTACGCAGATAACGTACGGGATTGGTGATACCGCTGAATAAATGTGTCAGCACATACAGCGCATCAGAGATCGAATCGGCACGGAAGAAGATCCATGTCAGCAACGCAAACGCAAAGACAAGCAGACGTCTGCCCCAGCGCCCGAAGAAATGCTCTGACTCTTTCCTGCCGACACCCAGTTTCCGCTCAATGACCTGCGCAAGACCGTGGATCAGTCCCCACAGGATAAATGTCCAGTTTGCACCATGCCAGAGACCGCTGACCAGGAAAACGATCAGCGTATTCAGTGCTGTCCGCAGTTCGCCTTTCCGGCTGCCGCCGAGAGGTATGTAGATATAATCACGGAACCAGGAAGACAGTGAGATATGCCAGCGTCTCCAGAAACCCTGGATACTCTGTGCCATGTAGGGACTCTTAAAGTTATCTGACAGCCGGATGCCGAAGAGATCGGATACACCCATGGCAATATCGGAATATCCGGAAAAATCACAGTAGATCTGTACGGTATAGAAGAACGCTGCCGCAAACAGCGTACCTCCCGCAAAGCCGTGTACATCCGCGTATACAAGATTCACGTACTTTGCCAGAGTATCGGCAATGACCATCTTCTTGAACAATCCCCAGACCATCAGCCTGACCCCGTACATAGCCTGTTTCTCATCGAAATCCTTCGCTTCTTTCAGTTGTGTAAGGAACGGTTCTGCCCGCTCGATCGGTCCTGCCAGAAGTTTCGGGAAGTATGCCACATATGCCGCATAGTTCACCAGTGAACGCTCCGCACGAAGCTTTCCGCGGTAGACATCGATCATATAGGATGCCGTACTGAACGTAAAGAAAGAGATCCCGGCCGGAAGCAGAAGATCCAGTGTCAGTCCCTGTTTACCGAAAAGACTGCTCAGAGAGACCGAGAAAAAGTTAAAGTACTTGTAGATAAAGAGGATACCGAAATTCAGCACCAGACTGATGATCAGCACTGTACTGGCCTTCTCCCGGTTCTTTTCGATCAAAGCTGCCGAGACATACGATACGAGCGTGATAAAAGCCAGAAGGACCGTATAGCGCAGTCCTCCGAAGGCAAAGTAAACATAGCCCGAACAAAGCAGAACAAGTGGCCGCAGATGCTTAGGAAGGGCCCAGAATAACGCAAAAACGACCGGCAGGAATACCGCAAACTGCCAGGAATTAAACAGCATAAGTCCTCCCCTTGATGCAGTATGCAGAATGTATTTCAGCCGGTCTGTATCTCATCATTTTCTCCGATATGTATATTATATCCGTTTCTGTGAGATATGCCTTATATTTTAATATCTTTGAATGAAGCAACAACTCTGTCCGTCTCTCTGCGCAGTACTTCTTCAGCCTGATGTCCGCAGGCGATCAGCCAGTAATTCGTGATGCCAAGAGCAGCAGCCGTCTCAAGATCATGTACGGTATCGCCGATATAGATCATATTCCCGGGATCGTATCCGGTCCGCCGCTGCCAGGCCAGAGCCTTGTCGATCTTACTGCCTGCCAGATGATCATCGATACCGATCAGTTCCGTAAAATACGAACTGATCCCCAAAGCATCACACTGCCGTTCAAGCTTATCCTGACGGGAAGCAGATACGATCACATGTTCATACCCCTTCGCACAGGCTTCATCGATAAACGGAAGAAAGCCTTCTGCCAGTTTCATCCGCGGAAACTCCTGTTCATACAGAAGATTGAATTCATCCGACACTTCTTCATATGTCTCGGTCTCGAATGTATAGCCGATACGGTAGTAATAGTTGATCACGGGAAAACCAAAATTCTTCCGGTAATCCTCCAGTGCAACGGGATTGGGCAGTCCCCTTTCCCTCAGCATGCGGTTTTCGATCTCGAGACAGATCTCCGTATCATCCAGGATCGTACCGTTATAATCCCAGACGATCATCTTACCTGTCATTGAAGTTCCCCGATCTCCTTCAGAAACATTGCCGAAGAGGCATCACTGGGCATCTGCCAGCCGCCGCGGGGACTCAGACCCGTACTTCCTGTCTTCGGTCCGTCCGGCATACAGCTGCGTTTGAACTGCTGCGACCAGAAGCGGCGGAAGAATCTCTGCAGGGCCTGTTTTACATCTTCAATGTTCAGCTCGGGATAAGCACACAGAACATAGACAGCGAGTTTTGCCGGAGACATGCCGAATCTCAGCAGATAGTACATGATGAAATCATTCACATCGTAACGCCCGACATGATCTTCGGTCTTCTGGGCGATCTGACCCTCCTTGTTCGGTGTCAGTTCGGGAGAGATCGGTGTTTCCGTCACGGCTGTAAGCACATCACCGATATCACCGGGATGTTTCTCCGCATAGTATCTGCACAGTTCCTGTACAAGTGTCTTGGGGATATCGGCATTGACATCATACATCGACATATGATCTCCGTTGTATGTGCACCAGCCAAGCGCCAGTTCCGAGAGATCGCCGGTGCCGACGACCAGTCCTCCGGTCTCATTTGCGGCATCCATCAGGATCATCGTACGCATGCGGGCCTGGGCATTCTCATATGTCGTATCACTGCTGCCCTGGTATTCCGCACTCTCACGGATATCCAGAAGATGCGAAGTAACAGTCTTCCTGATCGGTATCTCTCTCACTTCAACACCGAAGGCATGCATGAGCTTTGTTGCATTGTCATACGTTGCGGAGGAAGTATTGCCTTCTGAGGGCATTGTGATCGCCAGAATGTTCAGATCAGGTACGAGCCTGCGTGTCTCGGCACAGACGATCAGTGCCAGTGTGCTGTCAAGACCGCCGGAGATGCCAAGCACTGCCTGTCTGATCCCGGTCTTTCTGAGTCGTGTCGCAAGTCCCTGTGCCTGGATCTGCAGGATCTCCTGCATGCGCTCATCCCGCTCTGCTTCAGCTTCCGGAATATACGGATATCTCTGCGGCGCAAAGCCTTCGCTCTTCAGTTTATCTGTCAGCGTGCTGACCGTATCCGCTTCATGGTCCAGCGTTTTCAGGGATACCGGCATACGGCGGTACCAGCCTTCATCTTCACCGCGGAAAGACGCATCTTCCATCCTGTCATGACGGAGCACGGTCAGATCAATGATCTCTGAGCACATATACGGATATGCCTGCGGGAAGTCATTTGCGTGAAGGATCTTACCGTTTCTCGAAATCACGGTCTCACCGGCAAATACCATATCGGTACTGCTTTCCCCGGTGCCTGCCGAAGCATATACATACGCACCATGTATGGAAGCTGAAGCATCCTGCAGATACTGCCGGCGTTTCAGAGCTCTTCCGGCACCTGCAGGCAGTGCTGAAGGAACAGCGATCACTTCTGCTCCGGCCAGCGACAGATGTACAGACGGGCGGTCGGCACTGAAGACATCACTGCCGATCTCCGCACCCAGTACGATACCGTTTTCTGCATCCTCAAACAGCAGATCGATACCGAATGGTACTTCCATGCCGCAGATATTCACGGTGCTGCCGATCGCCTTCTTTCCGGACATGAAGATATGACCTTCGGTATGACCGTCGTGGGAAAGCAGTTCACACTTCGGTACGATACCGCAGATCTCTCCCCCGGAGACCACGGCAGCCGCATCATAGATACCATCATGGCGCTTCACCGGCAGACCGACAACAACGGTCATACCCGGGTGGGCAGCACTCTCTTCGGCGATCCTGCACAGACCTTCAGCACAGCTTTTTAACAGATATTCCTGATAAAAGAGATCACCGCAGGTATACCCGCTGAGACAGAGTTCGGGAAAGACCAGAAGTCCGTTTCCCTCATATGTCTTCAGGATCTGCAGGATGGCATCGGTATTGTATGCGGCATCGGATATACGGACATCCGGTACACAGGCGGTAACTTTCAGCATTGTCTGGTTCATTTTGATCCTCCTTCAGGCAGATACGGGATGATCTCCCGCGGTACGTACCTCATCAGTTCTTCTCTGTCTGCCCCATTTCTGATCATTGTTCTGACCTTTGTCGAAGAGATATGCTGGTAATCTCCCGGCACCGGTACGGCTGTAATATACGGTGAAAGTGAATGCAGATACGGATCTTCGGCAATGATCTTCTCTACGGGGTCATGATTTCTCTGCATCATGACGATACCGAATTCGTGACAGATCTCATCGATGTAGAGCCATCCGCTCTGCAGCTTTGTCAGCCAGTCACTGCCTGTCAGCAGCTTCAGTTCATATCCTTCCTCACGCAGTCTGCACATGGTGATGTAGGTACGCGGCTGTACGTCCTGTCTGAGCTCGATCTCGCTGACTTCCATCCACGGTCTTGTCTCTGCACATGCCTTCAGCATGGCCACCCTGTCATGATCACTGCAGAGGATATCCTTCTTCTCATCACCGGTGATATAGGACATCTTGCTCGGCACATACACTACCTTGTCAAAGCCAAGGATCTTGCGGACATGATCTGCCAGCTCGATATGCGCCAGGGTTACAGGATTAAAGGCCCCTCCATAGAAGAGAGCTCTCACCGGATCGTTCCTCCGTGCAGCTTCTGATACATCATCTCACGTGTCTCTGCGACCTTGTGTGTCAGGTCGACATAGTGGGTATGCGGCATCTGCGGACGCAGTTCACTCTCCCATACCTTATTCTCCAGCTGATCACGGATATATGCCTTCTTTGCCTTGATATCCGGCAGTTCTCTGACCAGTTCACCGTCAACGATAAACGGCACCAGCAGCTTTTCGACCTTGACCGGTGTCAGTACCTTGACCGGATCAAAGGCATCGGGATCAAGATTGATCACTTCGATCTTCTCTCCGGCAACGATCTCTTCATCATCCATGGCAATGATATCGCACTGTCCCTTGCCTTCCTCATCAAAGACACGCCATGCCATCAGCTTGCCGGGAATGATCGCTTTGGAAGCCGAATCGGAGCACTTCATCTTGGGGATATATTCACCTTCCGGTGTCTTTACCGCCACCAGTTTGTATACACCGCCGAAGACCGGATCAGTAGCAGAGGTGATCAGTTTTTCACCGACACCGTAGGAATCAAAGTGCGCATTTTCATAGAGTTCCATATCTGCCATCTTGTTTTCATCCAGGGAGTTGGACGCTACGATCTTCACATAGGGCTTGCCGGCTTTATCCAGTGCCTTGCGCAGACGCTTGTATCCGTGGGCCAGGTCACCGGAATCGATACGGGCACTCTTTACTCTCTTATTGGGATCATCGGGATATTTGGCAATCAGCTCATCATCCAGTTTGATCAGATTCGGCAGACCGCTGTCAAAGATATTGTAGGTATCCAGCAGTAAGGATACATTGTCGGGATATGTCTCTGCATATGCTCTGAAGGCATCCATCTCCGTCGGAAAGAATTCGATAAAGCTGTGGGCAATGGTACCGACTGCCGGTACATCCGATCCGAACTGCATCTCTGCCAGACAGTTGGCAGTACCGATACACCCGCCCAGGATCGAAGCATACGCACCGTCAATGCTGGCGGAAGCACCCTGTGCTCTGCGGGTACCGAATTCCATGACATTGCGCGGTGTATGCGTGCTGAGTCCGGAAATACGTGTTGCCTTGGTTGCGATCAGGGAATGGAAGTTCATTGTCTGCAAGAGATATGTCTCGATCAGGATCGCTCCGGTCATATCGCACTCGATACGCACCATCGGCACCTGCGGATAACATACCGTACCTTCCGGCAGTGCATACATCGTTCCCTTCCAGCGGTATGTCCGGAGATATTCAAGGAATTCTTCACTCATGCCTTTATAGCGCAGATAGATCAGATCCTTCTCGGTAAAGTGATAGTTCAGCAGGAACTTCGCCAGCTTTGCCTGTCCGGCACTGATCGCATATCCCTTGTCGTCGGGGTTCTTTCTGAAGAACATGTCAAAGACCATGACGGTATCCTTGTATCCGTGCAGAAAGAGCGAATTGGCCATGGTAAATTCATAGAAGTCTGTGATCATCGCAGGGTTTTCATACTCTTCATCTGCGATAAACGGTTCCGCCTGTATTCTGCTCATCTTTATTCCTCCTCTGTAATGATCTGGCAGCTTTTCATGACTTTCAGAGCTGCCTCGTGGTTTTCCGGTGTTGTTCCCGCACAGGCAATTGCCTTGACACGGATCTCCGTATTCGGCAGATATGCCCTCAGCAGCAGTGCATTGGATATGACACAGATATCCGTGCAGACTCCGCACAGCGTGATTTCATCCGGTTTCTCCGCCGCGATCTGTACAGCCATGTCCGTACTGCCGAAGGTTCCCTTTTCCACGATCACGGCATTTCTCTCACGCAGGGCTTCGGCGATCTGTTCGTTGATCTGCCAGCCTTCCGTATCCCTGATGCAGTGCGGCACCGGCAGGTATTTTCCCTCCAGTGTAGACATATATTCAGGTGTATGGGTATCCATCGTTGCATATACCTTTGTATAGGCAGGATCCGTTACTTCCCGGACCACTTCACTAACAGCGGATACCGCTTCCGGACTGCCCAATACACCATCAACAAAGTCTTTCTGCATGTCGATCACAATCAAATACTTTTTCATCAGTTTTCCTCCAGGTATTCATATAACGGATCAAATGTATATAACGCGGCTCTCTTGCCGTGTACAAGCCTGTATTCTCCGGTTTCCCGCAGCATCCTGCGGATATCCCGGCGGAAGTTCCCGGTGTCTACGGTATGCCCGAGAATGCCTTCGTAGACGGTCTGAGCTTCCCGCAGGGTGAAAGCTTCCGGCAGCAGATTAAACATGATGCCGGTGGAGGCAGCACGGTTTCTCAGCATATCCATAGCCATGTTTACTGCCTTGATATGATCGGCTGCGAGAGCACTGTCAGAGTCCTCCAGCAGACGTGAACGGGTCTCCACATAGTTGCCCATTGCTTTATCTTCTACTTCGTAGGCGATATGGACATCTCCGTTGTCCAGTGTCAGCATACTGTGTCTTCCGCGCTCATCCAGCGACTTAACGATCTTGGCGATATTGAACCAGCAGAGATCAGTACTACCGGCTTCGGTATTGAGGATACATCCTGCCGGCGTCATTGAGAAATACACCGTTGAGATCACCCTGGTCCTTGGATCCCTGTCTGCCTGTCCAAGCGTATACAGCTGCCGGAAATATACCCTGCTGAGATCTGTTTTCTCCTGCAGCAGTCTTTCAGCAGCCTGATCAAGATCTTCGTCATAGCCGACAAAACCGCCGGGTACAGCCCACTGTCCAAGCCAGGGATGTTCCTGCCGTTTACGCAGCAGGATCTTCAGCTTATCCTCG
>CADBMY010000037.1 GCA_902795905.1 uncultured Erysipelotrichaceae bacterium | reverse complement strand
GATCTGTCTGTATTTAAGGAGATCGGCATTGATGTCCTGAGACTGGATCTGATGTTCGATGATGAACGGGATGTAGCGATCGTCAATAATGATCAGGGGCTCGGTGTGCAGCTGAATGCCAGTCTCATTCCTTCCGTGAAAAAGGTACTGGAGCAGGGCGGAGATCCTAACCGGATCATCGGCTCCTACAACTTCTATCCGCTGCGCAATACCGGTGCCGACAGCGAGAGTGTATACCGGGCAAATCAGTTCTTCCATGAACATGGGATGAAGACACAGATCTTTATTTCTTCCCAGACAAAGGGTTCTCACGGTCCCTGGCCGGTATCCGACGGACTGCCTACGATCGAAGAGAACCGGGATATGCCGATCGGTCTGCAGATACGGCATATGCAGGCCCTGAAGTGCGATGAAGTGATCATCGGCAATGCCTTCGCCTCTGAAGAAGAACTGCGGGAAGCAGCCGAGACGATGAAACAGATCTATGTATACGGAGAGGACAGACCGTTCTACTTCCCGGGATTGCGGAAAGAGATCCCGATCGGGGATATCGAAAGAGTACCTCTGCGCATCAGGACGGCGGAAGATATCACAGAAACGGAGAAAGAAGTGCTGTTTGAATTCACCAAACACAATGCTTCGGAATATACACATCTGATCATACGCTCACGCTGGGGACGCTTTGATTACCGTCCGATACCGATCCCGGCAAGGAAATGCGATAAGCCTTACTTTGAGGCAGGGGATGTCGTGATCATCAACGGCAATGTTCCGCGGTACAAGGGTGAGGTGCATATCGTACGGAAGCCGATCCGCAATGATGGTACCCAGAACTATGCCGGAAAGATCCTCCCGGAGGAGATGTTCCTGCTGGAGTATCTGAAGTACGGTGTCTGCTTCGGGTTTATCCCGGAAGCATAAACATGGTTTTAATATCCTGTGAGGGGATATCCAAACAATACATAATTTGGAGAAAGGAGAATTATGGCAAAGAAAGATTTCGGGCCGTTGGCTGCGCAGATCCTCGAACTGATCGGCGGTAAAGACAACATAGCCCACGCTGCGCACTGTATTACCAGACTGCGCATCACTCCGAAAGACACCAGCCTGGTCAAACTCGATGAGATCAAGAAGCTGAAAGTCCTCGGTGCACAAATGGTTGGCGACCAGGTACAGGTCATTATCGGCAACGATATCAACGAAGTGTATGATGCCTTCGTCAAGGTGAGCGGAACCGAGAGAACAGCCATGATCAATGAGAATCTCGACGAAGATCTCACAAAACCGAAGAAGACGGTCAAGGATGTCCTCGGTGCGATCTTCCCGGCGATCGTCGCGTGTGTATTCCCGATCTTACCGGCTCTGCTGGCCTGCGGTCTATTACAGGCAATACTGATGCTTCTGATCAACCTGCATGTCCTGTCACCGGATTCACCGACGGTAGCGACATTTACATGGGTCTATAATGTAGCGTATTACTTCCTGCCGGTTCTTGTCGGTTATGCGGCTTCCAGAAGATTCAACGTCAAGGCTGCCATGGGTATCCTGATGGGTCTTCTGCTTGTCTATCCTGATTTCGTAGAACTCTGCAAGGCAGGTGTTGGTGCGACGATCCCGAATCCGGGCGGTCCGCCGACGATCATCCCCGGTACCGGTAACGCCGGCTTCCTGTTCGGTGTACCGATCCATCCGGCCACATATTCCAATACGATCATCCCTGTTATCCTGTGCGTATTCGCCATGGGATATATTGAGAAGTATCTCAACAAGATCATTCCGAAGACATTACGTTTCGTCTTTGTCCCGGTTCTTGAACTGGCGATCATGGTTCCGCTGGGACTGCTGGTTCTGGCCCCGATCGGTGCTTTCCTGTCTGAAGGCTTCGCAACACTTCTGCTTGGTGCCTACAATGCGGTAGGACCGGTCCTGATCCCGTTATTCTGTGCAGCCTATCCGTTTATTGTCATTACCGGTATGCACTTCAACCTGATGGCTGTAGCCATGGGACTTGCCGGCAGAATAGGCAAGAACCCGATCACACATCCTGCAGGATTCCTGTTCCAGTACACACAGGCTGCCGCATGTCTGGCTGTTGGTCTTAAGGCAAAGAACGCAGACCGCAAGGCCCTGGCTTTCTCCTGTGCTTTCTCTGATGCCGTACCAGGTATCTCTGAACCGGGTCTCTACGGTATTACCTTCAAGTATAAGACACCGTTATACGCAGCCATGATCGGTTCTGCGGTCGGCGGACTCATCTGTGTCCTGATGAATGTCGGTTCCTACGCAGGCGGACCTCCGAATCTGTTTACGTTCCCGGTATTCATTAACCCGGTGACCCATGCGACTACCGACCTGATGTGGATGGTCATCGCTGTTGTGGTCTCGGCTGTTGTCACGTTCGCCATGACGTTTGTACTGTACAAGGATGAGAAGGCGGACGAGATCGACGCTCAGGGTTAATACCCATGTCAAGATTTCCTGAAAACTTCCTCTGGGGCGGCGCTACCTCTGCCGCACAGTACGAAGGCGGAAGATGCGAAGACGGCAAAGGTCTCTCACATCTGGACTATGTTTACTACCGCGGTCCGAAGATTCCATGCAACTTCATGCTGAAGAAGGATCTTGAAAAGGCAAGAAAAGAAGAGGCGACGCTGAACTTTCCGAACCGCAGAGGTGTTGATTTCTATCACAGATACAAGGAAGATATCGCACTTCTGGCAGAGATGGGCTTCAAGGTATTCCGCATGTCGGTATCATGGACAAGACTCTTCCCGACAGGACTGGAAGAGACACCGGATCCGGAAGGTGTAGCATTCTATCACAACGTCTTCAGAGAACTGCATAAGTACGGTATTGAACCGCTGGTGACGATGATCCACTACGAAATGCCGATCATCTTTGCAGAGAAGTATGACGGCTGGGTATCACCGGAGATCATCCCGTACTGCATGAAGTATCTGAAGTTCCTGATCGATGAATACAAGGATGAGGTCAAGTACTGGCTGACCTTCAATGAGATCAACATGGTTACGGCAGTGCCGTGGCTCGGCGGCGGTATCGTCATCGACAGATATGGTGAATTTGAGATGCCGGCAGGCCGCAAGGGACCGCCGAATCTCAACAAACTGCCGAAAGAGTTGCTTCAGCGCTGGGATCAGTTATCCCATCAGGCTCTGCACCACCAGTACATAGCCAGTGCCATGATCGTCAAGTACGCACATGACACAGCACCCGGGTGTCTTGTCGGAAACATGTTCAACCTGCATCATCTCTATGCCGAAACACCATCACCGGAAGATGAGTACAGAGCGCATGAGGAGCACGAGTTCAACATGTCCTTCTGTGATGTCATGGCAAAGGGATACTACCCGAAGTGGCTCCTCTCGTACTACGAGAAGAACGGTATACAGATCAACTGGTATGACAACTATGAGACGATCCTGGCCGAAGGAAAGGTGGACTTCATCTCCTTAAGCTATTATCTCTCGGCAGTTGTTACGGCAGATCCTGAGCGTCAGGAGAAGATCGGTCAGTTCATGCGACAGCTGAAGAACCCGTATCTCAAGGACAGTGAGTTCGGCTGGCAGATCGATCCGACAGCTCTGCGTATCTCCCTGAATGATCTGCGTGACCGCTTCGGATTACCGATCTTCATTGCGGAAAACGGACTCGGTGCCTTTGAAAAACCTGATGAAGAAGGAAAGATCCACGATGACTACCGCATTGCCTACTTACGTGAACATATTAAAGCCCTGGCAGATGCGATCGAAGACGGTGTAGATGTCTTTGGCTATACACCCTGGGGATGTATCGATCTCGTATCCTGTTCACTGGTATCCATGTCCAAACGTTATGGCTTTGTCTACGTAGATGCGGATGATGAAGGCAACGGTACCTACAACAGAAGCAGGAAAGATTCCTTCTGGTGGTACAAGAAAGTAATTGCTTCCAACGGAGAAGATCTTGACTGATCCTCCGTAACCAACTCCTATCTGAGGAAGGCTCCGGCTGGCATGACCGGAGTCTTCTTCGT
>CADBMY010000036.1 GCA_902795905.1 uncultured Erysipelotrichaceae bacterium | reverse complement strand
CTGAAGTGAGGTAGTACTATGGAAAAAATCAAACTGTGCATTGCCGGTGTCGGCGGTGTCGGCGGTCTGCTGGCAGCGTTTGCGGCAGAGGATGAGACGATCGAACTCAGCCTGATCGCACACGGCAAACGGGCAGAACATCTGCGTACGGAGGGGATCGCCCTGCACAGCGATATCTTCGGCACACATGGCGGGATACCGGCGCATGTGGAGGAATTCGGCAGTGATCTGCCCATACAGAAGTATGTGCTGGTCTGCGTGAAGAACTATTCGCTGCGGGAGATCGCGGAACAGATCCGGGGCTGTGTCGGGAAAGACACGGTACTGGTGCCGGTGATGAACGGAATCGAGGCAGCCGATGTACTGCGTGAGCTCTTCCCGGGAAATATCGTTCTGGATGCGGTGATCTACACGATCTCGGAAGCACTGCCGGATTATTCGGTGACACAGGTCGGAAAGCACAGTTACATGATCGTCGGTGCCAGAGATACTGCCCAGGCCGGGTATGCGCAGGAGTTACAGCAGATCCTCTCACATGCCGGCTATGACTGCAGATATACGGAAGACGCGGTCGGCGAAATGTGGCAGAAGTTCATGCAGAACTGTGCATACAACACGGTCACGGCGCGGTATCTGATCAATTCCGGCGTGATCCAGAGCAGTCCCGAACTTGGCATGGACATACGTGCTCTCCTGGAAGAGACGTATCGTACGGCGCTTGCCTGCGGTGTAAAGCTGCCGGAAGATGCGGTTGAGCAGAAGTACAGGCATACGATGTTCAGGCAGGATCCTTCTGCCACAAGCTCGATGCGCAGAGATGCTGAAGCCGGCAGACGCACCGAACTGGATACGTTCCTCGGGGCATTGATCCGCAGGGCCGAAGCACACGGTGTGGAAGTGCCGACAGCACGCAGATACTATGCCGAGATGATACAGAGAATGAAAGTATAAGAATAACAGAGACAGGCACTCAGTACGTAATTAGTACAAACAGGAGAGCGCCTGTTTTATTCGTGGAATACAATGATAGTAACCGAATCACAACAGATCAATTACGGCAATAATACAGACAAATCTGCAGAGATAACAGGAAGTAATCATTTCTTTTTATATATTCACGGAGGATGAACAATGGACAGACTGGAAAAAAAGATCTTACAGATCATTGATGAGCACCGGGAAGAGATCATTGCCTTTGGCAGAGATATCTGGACGCATGCGGAGATGGGCTATAAGGAGTTCCGTACAGCCGGCAAGTTTGCGGAGAAGATGAAAGGCAATGCGGAGACGGTCGAGGGCTTGGCGATCACCGGGGTAAAGAGTTATCTGAAACCGAAGACGGAAGGGGATGTGAATGTCTGTCTGATGGGAGAACTGGATGCTTTGCCTATATCGAATCACCGGGATACCAACCCGGAGACGGGAGCTTCCCACTGCTGCGGTCATAATGCACAGATCACGGGCCTGGTCGGGGCGAAGTATGCGCTCGAGGATGAAGAGATCAAGGCTGCTCTCGGGGGCAATGTCATCTTCTTTGCGGTGCCTGCCGAAGAGTTTGTGGATATTGAATTCAAGAATGATCTGATCCGTCAGGGGAAGATCGGCTACGGCGGCGGTAAGTGCGAACTGATCAGGATCGGAGCTCTTGAGGATATTGATGTTACCGTTGGTCATCATACGGATCCCGGGGCTGATGCCAGGATCGGCAACGGGGCTTCCAACGGCTTTGTGAACAAGACCGTATGCTTTACCGGCAAGGCCTCCCATGCGGCGGGTGCTCCGGACAGGGGTGTTGATGCTCTGGCGGCCAGAGATGTCGCTGTAACGGCTCTGAACGCGCAGAGAGAGACCTTCCGTGATCGGGATGCGGTGCGTGTGCATGGTTATGTGTCCAGGGGCGGCGAAGCGATGAACGTGATCGCGGATACGGTAACGATGGAATACTCTGTCAGGGCAAACAATATCCCTGCGTATAAGGATGCCAGTGAGAAGTTTGACCGCTCGATGAGAGCCGGGGCCATCGCTCTTGGGGCAGGCTGTGAGATCGTTACACTGCCCGGTTATCTGCCGACGATCCCGCTGGAGAATGTGGATGTCATGGCGGAAGCGATCAGTGATGTCATGGGTGAATACAATTACACAAATGTCGACCTGGAAAGACATCCGGCGGCTTCGACAGGGTCTACGGACTACGGTGATCTCTCTTCGCTGATCCCGCTGTTCCAGTTCAAGACCGGAGGATATACAGGAGAACTGCATAATGTAAATATGGATCCCGTGGATGAGGAGCTGGCGTATATCGTGACAGCCAAGATCTTCGCGGTCATGGCATATAAGCTGCTGAAGAATAACGCCGAAGAAGCACGGAAGACGATGGCTTCGTTTACACCGCTGTTTACCAGACAGGAATACTGTGAGCTGATGGATTCCCTGAGTAAGACAGAAGTGATCGAGCCGAACTTTATCAAACCGCTGGATTGAACCTGATGAGGAAAGGAGGAAACATCAGGAATCGTATATTTCTGCCGGAAGAAGAACATCCGGTATAAAGAAGAAAGGAGAAAAGATTCAACCATATGACTGCTGAATATAAGGCGCTGTCAAACAGTATGATCATGTGGATCGCCTGCCTGCCCGGTGTTGCGATCGTCATCTATCAGGCTTATCTGATCTTCAAGAAGTCAAAAAATGATGCGCTGCGTATTGGTCTCTCAAAGGATCAGGTCAGTGCATCCATCCGTTCCGCCGCAATTACTTCTATCGGTCCGTGTCTGGTCATGATCACAGCGATGCTTGCGCTGATGATGTATGACGGCGCACCGTTCGCATGGCTTCGTACGAACTTTATCGGCTCGATCACCTATGAGCTTCAGGGAGCACAGTTTGCGGCTGACGGTATTGGTATTGAGCTTGGCGGGTCTCAGATGGATGCCAACTTCCTGGCGACTGCGTGCATCGTTGAGGCCGGCGGTTGTGTGGGCTGGGTCATTTTCTCGGCATTGTTCTCCGACCGTATGGAGGTCGTACAGGAGAAGCTTGCGGGAGGCAATATGGCAGCGGTTCCGATCATCGGTACCGGTGCTCTGATCGGTGTTTACTGCTCACTGACAGTTGACAGACTGATTCCGTTCAAGACACAGGCTTTCGGGGTCTTTGCCGGTGCAATCGCGATCACACTGCTTACACTGTGGGATCGGAAACATCCTAAACAGTGGGTCAAGGAGTGGGGTCTGACCATATGCATGATCATTGGTATGGCTGTATGTACGATCATTGATATCGTGAACGGTGTGATCTAGGAGACTGAGTATGAATAACGAACAACAGATGATTTATAAGAATGATTATCTTCCGTATATCGTACGTGTAGGTAAGATCACCAGCTGGCTGTCCCTGCCGCTGATCTTCATCCCGGCACTTGTTGTCGTGATCTTCTTCGGTGCCAGACCTGACAGCGGCGGTGTCATTACCGGTCTGATCGGTCTTTGCTCGGCGATGCTTGCCTGGTACATCGTTGACCCTGTCACCCTGTATCCGATCCTGCATATTCCCGGCATGTATATGACTTATCTGTGCGGAAATTCGAAAGAGATCAGGGCCCCTGCGGCGACGGCAGCGCTGTCTGCGGCCGGTGTGGAAGCCGGTACCGAACATGGTACGATCGTTGCCGGTATCAGTATTGCGGTCTCGATCTTCATCTCCGTGGGAACGATGACGGTCGTGGCGATCCTTGGCAATGCGATCCTGGCAGTCCTGCCGGAGACGGTGCTTCATGCGCTGAACTACCTGCTGCCTTCACTGTTTGG
>CADBMY010000035.1 GCA_902795905.1 uncultured Erysipelotrichaceae bacterium | reverse complement strand
CCTTATCATCAGTGTCTGTTCATCTTCCGGTATTCTTCCAGCTGCTTCTGTGCATTCTCCATCATCTTCTTGGCATTATCTTCCGTCAGCTGGTTATTGCGGGACATACTGCCGATCATATCCATCGCCTTCTTTGTCTTCTCCCACTGCTTCAGCAGTCGGTTGACATCGCTCAGCGTTGTACCGGAGCCGGCTGCGATACGCTTCTTCATCGTACTGCGGATACGTTCGGGATGTCTGCGTTCTTCCTTGGTCATGGACTGGATCATCGCCTTCGTCTTTTTCATACTGTCGGAGGCTTCGTTCTCGTTGATCAGATCCGAATACTGGGAATATCCCGGCAGCATCTTCAGGATACCGCCGAGAGGTCCAAGCTTCTGCATCTGTTCCATCTGCTTCAGCATATCTTCCATGTCAAACTGACCTGACAGCATTCTCTCTGCTGCCCGTTCAGCTTCCTCCATGTCCATCTTTTCCTGCGCTCTTTCAACCAGCGAAACGATATCACCCATACCGAGGATACGGTCAGCCATACGGTCGGGATAGAACGCATCCATGTCTTCGATCTTTTCACCTTCACCGACGAACTTGATCGGCACATTGGTGATCTTGCGCACGGAAAGAACACCGCCGCCCCGGGAGTCACCGTCAAACTTGGTAACGACAAGACCTGTCAGCGGCAGTCTCTCGCTGAACGAAGATGCGACATTGACAATATCCTGACCGGTCATGGCATCAACGGTAAGAAGGATCTCATCCGGTTTGACAAGCGCATTGATATCACTCAGTTCCTGCATCAGTTCTTCATCGATATGCAGACGTCCTGCGGTATCGATAAAGACCGTATCATATCCCTGCTTACGGGCATAATCCATACCCTGACGGACAGTCTCAAGAGCACTGACTTCCGTACCCAGAGAGAATACTTCGACACCGAGCTCATTACCAAGAGTACGCAGCTGATCAATCGCTGCCGGACGGATCACGTCTGCGGCAATAAACATCGGTGAACGGTCATAGCGATTCATGCATATTCTGGCGATCTTGGCTACACTGGTCGTTTTACCGGTACCCTGAAGACCCACCAGCATGATCACGGTTATGCCGTTTTCCTTAAAGTTCAGTTCTGCCTGGTTGTCACCGAGAAGTGCGATGATCTCATCATGAACGATCTTGACCAGCATCTCTCCCGGTTCAACACTGTTCAGGACATCCTCACCCCTGGCCTTTTCTCTTACATCATCCAGAAAGCTCTTGACGATCCTGTAGTTAACATCTGCCTCCAGAAGCGCAAGACGCACTTCCTTGAGCATATCCTCCATATTAGCATCGGTAAGTTTACCCTTGCCGATAATGTTTCTCATCGAACGGTTCAAACGTTCACTCAGCGAATCAAATGCCATAGTCTCTTCACCTCTGTTTCATATTCTACCATAGAAAAAAGATCATATGGAATGCCATACGATCTCTGTGATTATTTCTCGTTGGTATTGTTTCTCATCACCTTCAGCAGTTCAAGTGCCGTCCTGATCTCCTCAAAACTGAGACCTTCGGTAATGATGCTGCCCCAGTCAGCGATCACAGAACGGATCTGAGGAATCAGCTGTTCACCCTCTTCAGTCAGACGAAGGCAGTATTTGCGGCGGTTATGCGGATCACGCTCACGGCTGATATAGCCCAGCTGTTCAAGCTGCAGAGCACTTCTGGCAATTCTTGTCTTATCGATGCCGAGCGTCTCAACAAGCTCTTCCTGTGAGATCCCGGGCTCATGAAACAGTGTAAACAGAAAGATAAACTGATGACCCACCAGTCCGAGATGACTGAGGTGCTCATTCATATACCGGCGGCGGCTGCGCTCAAGCTTACCGATGCATCCGCTGAGCTGTCTTAATTGTTCGATCTCTTCAACTGTTTTCTTTTTCATTTCCGCATGCCTCTTTCTGCAACATTATACCGCATTTGCCGCAATAATTGGTAATATATGCATCTGTTGCATAAGGCAACTGTACATCACATAACTGCCGCTGTCAATAGCCAAACGATCGGAATAATTTATGCATTCATACGCTCGGACACAAATGTAACTTTTTCCGCCACCATCTCACAGTTGTAGTACGTATTGTCATTTTTGTGGTAGACATCCGACTGCAGCCTGCCCTTGATTGCCAGCACACTTCCCGGCTTGCACAAGGCAGCACACTCCTCAGCGATCCCCTTCCAGAGAACGACCGGAAACAGATCCGTGGAAAGACTGCCGTCTTCATTGCGGAAGCTTCTGTCCACCTCAAGGATCAGCTTTCCTACTGAATTCCCCTGCGCTGTAGTCCGGATCTCCGGCACTTCCTTAACTTTACCGACTAATACACATTGATTTAACATGATCTATTCTCCTTTTCATGTTGATTATGTCAGTACTCTTCCGCATATTCAAAGCAACGAATATGTATCAGACGGGAAAGAAAAACAAATATCGAGTATGATATTTGTCTTATTTGCATGTCTGATACAAATTAGCGCATTCCCAGAAGCTGCCGGATCTTTTTTCTCCGCTTCATCGCCTTCTGTGCTTTTTTAATATCTTTCTGCCATGTACAGCTGCCGTGACAGTCACCGCAGTCACCGCTGCATCCGTCAATACCGTTTTTCAACAGGTAGCGAATATCAATAATGACCAGCACCGTCAGTATTCCCGCGACGATCAATGTGGAAAGATTCATCATACACCTCCTGTTCACCGTTATTGTGAATGACAGAAAAAGAAAAGTCAATTAGTTTTATCTAACTGACTTTATTCTTCTTCACCGTTTCTGCGGATCAGCACTTCCCGTGGCTTGGATCCCTGTGCAGGACCGATGACACCGTTATCCTGAAGCATGTCGATCATTCTGGCAGCCCGGTTATACCCGATACCGAATCTTCTCTGCAGAAGACTGGTAGAGGCTTTCTGCTGGGCAATGACATAATCCTTGATCTCATTGTAGAGAGGATCGAT
>CADBMY010000034.1 GCA_902795905.1 uncultured Erysipelotrichaceae bacterium | reverse complement strand
GGTCTCTCACTGACGGAGTATATCTACAGGCATGAACCGGATCTTCACGCATATCTGCTTGATATTCTCGATGCTGAGCTTGCCTGTGTTGACCGCGGTCTGCAGGAAAGCGGTATCCTGCCGGGAAAGCTGCATCTTAAGCGCAGCGCCGGAGATCTGTACCGCAGCAGCGAACAAATGAGCGGGACGGAAAAAGAACGTATGCGGATGATGGCATATGCATATGCGGCAAGTGAGGAGAATGCGGACGGACACAGCTGCGTTACCGCTCCTACACTGGGTGCCTGCGGTGTCATCGCATCAGTTTGTTACTACGCTGTCCATGACCTCGGCATCGACCGTGACAGGATTGCAGATGCCCTGGCCGTCGGAGGAATCTTCGGCAATCTGATCAAACAGAATGCGACAATATCCGGCGCTGTCGGCGGCTGTCAGGCGGAGATCGGAGCAGCAGTATCGATGGCAGCAGCAATCTGTGCTTACCTGGAAGGACTGGACCGCAGCCAGATCGAGTATGCGGCAGAGATCGGCATGGAACATAATCTCGGACTGACCTGTGATCCCGTCATGGGTTATGTCATGATACCGTGTATTGAACGTAATGCCATGGGTGTCTTGAGAGCGTATGATGCTGTTCTCCTGAGTAAATATATGAGCAGGATCAAACGTCATCTGGTCTCCTTCGATATGGTTGTACACACGATGAATGAGACCGGCAATCAGATACCGATCACCTTGAAGGAGACAGCAGAAGGGGGACTGGCACTTGAATTCGAAAGAAACAGGTGAATACCTGGTACATCCGTTTGCGCCTGTCTTTGATGCATCATCCAGAGTATTGATCCTGGGTTCTTTTCCATCGGTGATCTCCCGTCAGCAGGCTTTCTATTATGCCAATAAGAATAACCGTTTCTGGAGTGTTCTATCGGCGGTATTTGAAGAAGAGATCACTGACCGCAGAGCATTCTGTCTGTCGCATCATCTTGCGCTTTGGGATGTGATCAGTTCATGCCGTATCACCGGAAGCAGTGATGCCAGTATCCGTGATGTAACATGCAATGATATTGCCGGACTCATCAGGAATACAGATATCAGTGCTGTCTTTACGACCGGCAAGAAAGCATCTTCGCTTTATCAGAAATATGTCGATCTTCCGATATGTCATATACCGCTGCCCAGTACCTCAGGGGCCAATGCCGTATACAGCAGGGAAGATCTGATCAGAGAGTACAGGAAAATACGTGAATATGCCGAAAAAGATTGAACTGCTGGCTCCTGCCGGCAACATGGATTCACTGAAGGCAGCGGCTGCCGCCGGCTGTAATGCTGTGTATCTCGGACTGAGTACATTTTCAGCACGGGCATTTGCCGGTAATTTCAGCAGAGATGAGTTTAAGGAGGCAATCTCTTACTGTCATATCCGCGGTATTAAAGTCTATGTGACACTGAATACACTGTTATTTGAAGAAGAACTTGAGAATGCCGTGAAGGAAGCTGCCTTCCTGTATGAGAATCATGCGGATGCGGTACTTGTACAGGATCTTGGTCTGTTTCTGAGGCTGAGAGCAGAATTTCCTGATCTTGCGGTGCACTGTTCAACGCAGATGCATATCCATAATCGGGACGGCGCACTCTTCATGCATAACCATGGCGCCTCCCGTGTTGTTCTGGCCAGAGAGACACCTCTGGAACTTGTAAAGGAAATATCCGGACTGGGTGTAGAAACTGAGATCTTTGCGTACGGAGCTCTCTGCATCAGCTACAGCGGACAGTGCCTGATGAGTGCAGCACTGAAGAACAGATCCGGCAACCGCGGCATGTGCGCACAGTACTGCCGCATGAAATACCGTACAGCCAAAGATCAGCCGTACAGCTATCTGCTGAGTCCCAGGGACCTCAATGTGATCGATCATATTCCGGAGATCATCGAAGCCGGTGTATCCTCGCTGAAGATCGAAGGCAGAATGAAACGTCCCGAATACGTCTATCTGGCCGTAAAGACCTTCCGTGAAGCAATTGATGCCTACTATGAAGGACGGGAATACAGCGTCAGCAGACAGCGGCAGAAAGAACTGCTGCTGATGTTCAACCGCGGATTTACCGAGGGACATCTGTTCCATGCGTCTGTTTCCGACCGTATGAATCATCACCGCCCCAATCATCAGGGCATAACGATCGGTACAGTCAAAGCAGTTAAAGGTGATACAGTCATCGTTAAACTCTCTGATACGCTGTACCAGCATGACGGTCTGCGTATTCTGGCAGATGAGGATATCGGACTGACAGCAGACAGGATACTCGTTAACCGCAGCCCGGTAAAAAGGGCAGATGCCGGCATGGAAGTACTGCTGAGCTATCCTTCCGGAACAAGACCGAAACCGGGACAGAAGCTGCAGAAGACGACCGATGCGGCCCTGATCAAAACGATACAGGAAGAGATCGCTGTCCAGAGACAGACCGTTCCCGTAACGATACGATGCACAGCCAGAACCGGCAGTCCCTTATGCGTTACGTTGGAAGATGAAGACGGGCATACGGCATATGCAGATAGTGAACTGCCATGTGAAGCCGCCAGAACGCATGGCCTGAGTCACGAAAGACTGTTTGAATTACTGTCAAAGACAGATAAATTACCGTACAGAATCAATGCTTTTGAGGCCGATACGGATGATATCTTCCTGCCGGTCAGTGTGATCAACGAGACCCGCAGAAAAGCCTTTGCGGCGCTTAATGAGATCCGTACAATCATCCCGCGTTTTGGCCGATGTGAATATATCCCGGCAGTTGTTGAGAAAGAGCTGCCTTCCTACAGGATGATCATTGATCATGGCACAAAACCGGTGATCGTACTTCCTGAACAGATGAATATCACCGAACATCTGCCTGTGACGGCCGAAAACGGATATACAACAGAACTTCTGGCTGACAATGTGATCAGAGAGATCGGCGCGCTTTCCCATCCTCTGCGTAACGCTGTCTGCGGGATGACCTTCAATGTCACAAACAGCTATGCGGCAGAATTCCTGCTGAAAAGAGAAGGGGTATCCGGTATTATCGTTTCCTCGGAGCTGAATGACCGCAGTCTGCAGGCACTGCTTGACGGCTGGTATAAGCGTCATACGGCAGAACCGGCACTGTTCAGGCTGACCTACGGGCGCAGAACACTGATGTATATCAAAAACGGATTTATGCAGGGGAATCCCTCACAGCTCGAAGATCTGCATCATGAGCACTTCCCGGTGATCATCCGTAACGGCTGTACGGAGATCCTTGAGAACCATCCGGTTTGTGAAAAAAATACGATAGTCTATGGAAAATATCTGATCATGAGTCTAGAATTAAATTCAGAACAAAAAGAAATTCAGGAGGGGAGTTATGAAGAAATTTTTAACTGAATTCAAAGAGTTTGCACTGAAAGGCAACGTCATGGATCTCGCTGTAGGCATGATGATCGGTTCTGCTTTCGGTAAGATCGTGTCATCTCTTGTCAACGATATTCTGATGCCGCTGATTGCCGGTATCTTCCGTCTCGAGAGTTTCGCAGCGCTGAAGATCTTACTCGTTGAGAAAAGCACAGAAGATCCTTCACTGAACGTATATCTCAATTACGGTCAGTTCATTCAGAATATCATCGATTTCCTGATCATTGCGCTGTGCATCTTCTTCCTTGTCAAGACCATCAACAAGCTGCATAAGAAGCCTGAAGAGAAGCCTGCGGAAGAACCCGCACCGCCGGAAAAGAGCGATGAACTCAAAGCTCTCGAAGAGATCGTTGAACTCTTAAAGAACAAATAGTCCATATAACCGGTAAGACATCTGCATGATATGACTGCAGGTGTCTTTTTCTTTGATTAATCATCGTATACAGGCGAATTCACTGTTTAAACAGGGCTCTATTTGGTATAATACCTCATGTGATGTAAGGAGATTTACATGTTTTTAAAGCGTATTGAGATGCAGGGGTTTAAATCCTTCGCTGATAAAACAGTCATCACATTTGAACATCCCATAACCGGTATCGTTGGCCCTAACGGCTGCGGCAAATCCAATATCTCGGATGCTGTACGCTGGGTCCTCGGCGAGCAGAGTGCCAAGCAGATGCGCGGTGAAAAGATGTACGATGTGATTTTTTCCGGCAGTGCTGACCGCAGAATGCTGAACATGGCTGAAGTAACGCTTGTTTTTGATAATACCTCCAGAGTCCTGAATACAGATCAGGATGAGATCGAAGTAACCAGACGTCTTTTCCGTGATTCCGGAGATGCCGAATATCTGATCAACCGCAACAGAGTCAGACTCAGAGATATCGTCGAACTGTTCCTGGATACCGGTCTTGGCAAGGACTCCCTGAGCATTATCAGTCAGGGTAATGTTATTTCGTTTGCGGAATCCAAACCGCTTGAAAGAAGAGGTATCTTTGAAGAAGCTGCCGGTGTTGCCAAATACAAGAAACGCAAACTGGAGTCATTAAGCAGACTTGAGCGTACAAAGAACAACCTTGACCGTTCAAATGATATCCTTCTTGAATTGGAGAAACAGGTATCACCGCTGAAACGGCAGGCAAAAAAAGCCGAAGAATACAGAGCCAAGAAGAAGCGTCTGGAAGAGATCGAGATCTCCGTGCTTGTTCAGGATATCGATGACCTGAATACACAGATCGAAGATACCAAGAAGACACTGTTTGATATCGATACAAGAACAGCCATGCTTTCCAACAGTATCGAGACCAGTGAAAACCGAATCATTGAAGACCGCAAGCGTTCCTCTGCACTGGACCGTGAATCCCTGAGTCATCAGAATGATCTGCTGCATACGGTGGATGAGATCACGGCTCTTGAAGCCCGTAAGACGGAGATGGATGAAAGATCCAAGTATATCATTGAGACCGGAAACCGCGAGCAGAAAGTGAAGGAGACCAGAGATCTTCTGGAGATCGCTCGTCTTGAATATGAAGACCGTGAGGAAAGACGGAAGACACTTGAAAACGAGATCAAGCTGAACAGTGAGAAGCTGAGTCTTGCGGCCCAGTCGCTGTTTGATCTGCAGACAGAATATGAACAGGCACAGGGAATGCTGAGATCTCTTGAGAACCAGAAGACATATCTGGATAATCTGCTGAAGGATCCGTTCTCAAGACAGGCAGGTGTCAAGTCTGTCATGGACAACAAGCACTCACTGCATGGCATTCTCGGTGTTGTCGGTCAGGTGATCAAAGCCAAAGACGGATACGAAGAAGCTATCTCGGAAGCTCTCGGCGGAGTCATGTACAATATCGTGACAACGGATGAAGAAGCCGGCAGAAATGCGATCGGATTCCTGAACCGCAACCGTGCCGGTAAGGCGACATTCCTGCCGCTGACGGTATTGCGTCCGTCCTGGGTGACCAAAGAAGCCTTGATCATCTGTGAGAATACCGAAGGTTATCTTGGTACAGCCTCGCAGTTTGTTGACTACGATAAGACGTTTGATCCTGTCGTACAGCGGGAACTGAATAACGTTCTGGTCGTTGATACACTGGAAAACGGCAATAACCTCTCTGCGCTGACAAACAGATCCTATAAGATCGTTACGCTGAACGGTGAAGTCATTCACCGCGGCGGTGCCATGACCGGCGGTAAGAACCGCAGAAATACGACGCTGGTGACGGCAGAAAAGGAACTGGCGGAGATCGATGCGAATATCGATGCCCAGAAGGCAAGAACGGAACTGGCAGGCAAGAAACTGCGTGATACACAGTTTGAACGTGATGCCGTATCCCGTACGCTTCAGGAGAACAGATATGCACTGGCCAGCCTTGAGCCGATCGTTGATGCCAAGAAAGCCAAGTACGATAAGCTGAAGAACGACCTGGCACTGCTGGGTGACGAACCAGTCCGTGAAGAAGGCGAAAACACCAGTCTTGCGGATGATACGATCACGCGTCTGAACACGGCATATTCACGCCGAGATGAACTGAATCAGCTTCTGCGTTCGATCAATGAACAGAAGTTTACCCTGAATCAGGAGATTGAGCGTAAGGAACAGCAGGTACGTCAGCAGCGCAAGGAGCTGGAGACAACAGTAGCAGCTGCCAATGCAATCAAGATCGACCAGGGGCGTCTGGAGACCCGTATGGATAACTCCCTGCAGCGCCTGGCGACAGAATACCAGCTGACCTATGAGTTTGCCCGTACAAAGGTAACAGAAGAGAAGCTGGACAATGCCCGTGAAGAAGTACTGCAGCTGCGTGAAGAGATTGCCAGACTCGGCAATATCAACATGAACGCACCGGAGGAATATAACGAAGTTAATGAGCGTTATGAGTTCCTGAAGAAACAGATTGATGAACTGACGGAGAGCAGGGATAAGATCCTGGCTGCCATCGATGAGATGGACAGAGTCATGACCAAGCAGTTCAAGGAGATGTTTGACAAGATCAATATCGAGTTCGACAACATCTTCCGCTCTCTTTACGGCGGCGGTTCCGGTAAGCTTGTGCTGGAAGATCCGACCGATATCCTGAATACCGGTATCGAGATCAAGGCTCAGCCTCCCGGCAAAGCGATCCAGAACAACATGCTGTTTTCAGGCGGTGAAAAGAGCCTGATCGCTCTCTGTGTACTGTTTGCGATACTGAAGGTCAAACCTGTACCTCTGGTCATCCTCGATGAGGTAGAAGCAGCCCTGGACCAGGGCAATGTCGAGCGCTTTGCCCAGTACCTGCACCACTACACGGACAGAACACAATTTGTTGTGGTTACCCACAGACCCGGTACGATGGAGAATGCTGATGTGCTCTTCGGCGTGACCATGCAGCATCAGGGTGTATCACAGATGCTGAAAGTAGAGATCCGTGATGCTCTGACTTATGCAGATAACAAGCCTGCGGAGGTGAATTCATGAGTTTTCTTGACACACTGAAAAAAGCGTTCGGCATCAAGAATGACCGTGCTGTCTATCTGCAGGGATTCAAGAAGTCCAAATCCGTTTTCGGTGATCAGCTGAAAAGCCTCAAAGATAACTTTAACGGTATCGATGATGAATTCCTTGAACAGCTGACGATCGTTCTGCTGGAAAGTGATATCGGTATCGATACGGCAGACCTGATCGCCGAAAGACTGAAGAAGATGTCGGAAGATTATCCCAAAGTCACGTTTGACTGGGCCATGGGCTTCCTGCTGCAGATCATGAAGGAACTGTATGAGGAGACCCCGGATGCTCCGCCTGTATTTAACGAAAACGGACCGACAGTGATCCTTCTTGAAGGCGTTAACGGCAGCGGCAAGACCACGACAGCCGCAAAACTGGCTGCCATGTATACAAAAGAGGGCAAGAGTGTTGCCTTTACAGCTGCCGATACATTCCGCGCCGGTGCCATTGAGCAGCTTGCACAGTGGGGTGAACGTCTGAATATTCCCTGTATCAAGGGACGTGAAAACGGTGATCCCAGTGCTGCGATCGTTGACGGCTGCCGCTATGCCAAGGAACATAACATCGATATTCTGATCTGTGATACGGCCGGACGTCTGCAGAATAAACAGTCACTGATGCAGGAACTCGGCAAGATGAACCGTGTAAGCAGAAAAGAGATCGAGGGTGCTCCCCACAACACCTGGCTTGTCCTGGACGCAACGACCGGTCAGAACGGTCTTGCCCAGGCCCAGATCTTTAATGAAAGCACAGATCTGACCGGTATAATCCTGACCAAGATGGACGGTACGGCAAAAGGCGGAATCGTTCTGGCAATCAAGCATAAACTGCATCTGCCCGTACGGTATATCGGTCTTGGTGAACAGCCGGAAGATCTGCGTCCGTTTGATCTGGACAGTTATCTGTACAGTATCTCCGAAGGTCTGGATGATGCTTGATAAACTGACTGCCAATGTCCTGCTGGATTATTACGGAGAACTGCTTACGGATAAACAGCAGAAGATCTGTGACATGTATTACAGAGAAGATCTTTCCCTGCAGGAGATCGCAGAGATCGAAGGCATATCCCGTGCTGCTGTCCACGATACGGTCAAAAGATGCCGTAAAGAGATGGCAGAATACGAAGAAAAGCTCAAAATGATCGAAGCAGCAGAGAAAAGAAGAGAAATATATACTAAAATAAAACATATAGCTAACAATGAAGTAAATAAACTCATTGATCAATGCATAGAAACCGAGATAGGAGGAAATTATGAGTAAAGTTATTTCAGTAAATTCGGGTTCATCATCTTTAAAGTTTCAGTTATTTGACATGCCCAGTGAGACAGTTCTGACATCCGGTCAGGCTGAACGTATCGGTCTGCCGATGGGTGCCTTTACGATCAAGGTCAACGGTGAGAAGATCACAACAGAGCTTCCTCTGCCTGATCATAAGACAGCCGTAGAACTTCTGCTCAAGAAGCTGATCGAACACGATATCGTAAAGAGCCTTGATGAGATCCAGGGTGCCGGTCACCGTATCGTCCAGGGCGGCGCATATTTTGATCAGTCTGCAGTCGTTGATGACGATGTTGTTGCAAAGGTAGATGAGCTCTGTGAACTGGCTCCTCTGCACAATCCTGCACATCTCGTATGCTACAGAGCATTCAAGGAAGCACTGCCGAATATCGGACATGTCTTTGTCTTTGATACAGCCTTCCATCAGACAATGGAACCTGAATCCTATCTGTTCCCGGTTCCCTATGAATGGTATACAGATCATAAGATCCGCCGCTACGGTGCTCACGGCACCAGCCACCAGTATGTCAACAGACGTACAGCTGAACTGATGGGCGAGGACTATACAAAGCTGAACATGATCACATGTCATCTCGGCAACGGCGCAAGCATTACTGCCATCAAGAACGGCAAGTGCATCAATACTTCCATGGGTCTGACACCTCTCGGCGGTATCATGATGGGTACCAGAAGCGGTGATATCGATCCTACGGTCGTCTTCTATATCATGAAGAAACTGGGTTATACACCTGAGGATATGGATACGATCCTGAACAAGAAGTCCGGTATGCTCGGTATCTCCGGTATCTCCAGTGATGCCAGAGACGTCCAGGCTGCTGTTGATGCCGGTAATGAACGTGCAAAGATCACTGTCGATCTTTACCGCAACAGAGTTGTTAATGTGATCGGCGGCTACTTCCTCGAACTCGGACATGTTGATGCGATCGCCTTTACTGCCGGTCTTGGTGAGAATGATACACATATGCGTGAGCGTATCCTGAAGGGTATCGAAGAAGGTCTCGGTCTCAGCATTGACTATGAGCTGAATGCACAGATCCACGGCAAGGAATGCCTGATCTCCAAGCCTGATTCAAAGATCAAGGTATATATCGTTCCGACAAACGAAGAAGTCATGATCGCAAGAGATACCTGCAGACTGCTGGGACTGTAATGCTGGCGTTTGAAGATATTCTCAAACTGATCGAACAATATGATGTGATCACGATATTCCGTCATATCCATCCCGATTGTGATGCCCTGGGTTCTCAGTTCGGACTGAAACAGTGGATAACAGAAAACTATCCCGAAAAGAAAGTCTATGCGCTGGGCGAAGAGAAATGCACGCAGGGCAGGTGGCCGGAAAGCGATACGGCGGATATCGGTATCATAAATCGTTCGCTGGCTGTCGTCGTTGATACAGCCAATGCCGCAAGAGTTGATGATCAGCGCTTTCTGCAGGCAGCCAAAGTGATCCGTATCGATCATCACCCGTTTTCGGATGAATTCGGTGATGGCTGGTATGTCAATGATCATGCGGCTGCAGTATGCGAGATCCTGACCGGATTCTTCAGCAGTACAGATAAGACGCTCTCGTCTGAAACCGCGGAATTCCTGTATAAAGGACTGCTGACGGATACTCTGTCATTCAGAACATCAAATACAACAGCGGATACACTGCGGGCTGCCGCCAGGCTGGCTGAACTGAATCTCAGGATCCCTGAGATCAACCGTGAACTGTTTGATCACAGTCTGAAATACTTCCGTTTTGGTTCCTTTGTCCGCAGTAAGACAGAGATCATAAACAAGCACCTGGCCAGTGCGACGATCACACTTGAAGATCTTGAGGAATGGCAGACGACATCGACATTCGCCAAGAACTTCATTGACGAGCTTGGCCATGTCAGAGATTTTGAGATCTGGACGATCTTTGCGGCGAGGCAGACCGACCACGGTACGGTATACGACGGATCCATACGTTCCAAGACGATACCAATCAACGGCATAGCTGCCAGATTCAACGGCGGCGGACACAAAAATGCATCCGGTGTAAAAGATCTTACCGATGCACAGAGACTTGAACTTCTCGAAGTATTATCTCAGAAATTGTCAAGTCTTGAAGAATAGCAGCGAATACAGTTAAATAGCAAATGGAGGATAAAGAATATGGAAATCTTAAATAAAAAGGAAATTGCTGAATTAGTAGCTGATAAGCACAATCTGACAAAGAAGGAAGCTTCTGAGATCATTGACCTCATCTTTGAGACAATGACAGAAACACTGAAGAAGGGCAACCGTGTTGATATCTCCGGTTTCGGAAAGTTCGAAGTTAAGACAAGAGCTGCCCGTACAGGTATCAACCCTCAGACAAAGGAACAGATCGAAATTCCTGAGTCCAAGGTTCCTGCATTCAAGGCATCCAAGAACCTGAAAGAAAACGTTCGCTAAGCTTGTCATGATAAAAGAGGTATTCCATCGTGAATACCTTTTTTATATGATAAGACTATGAAAATCATAGAAGATCTCAGGACACTGATCAGTATAGGCATGGTCATCTATGCCGGATATATCCTGTTTGATCATTCACTTCCGGCATATCTGCTGATTGCACTTGCAGTCACGGTTTTTCCGTTTCCCAAAAGCAAGGCCGGCAGGATCATCAGAATTCTGATCACTTTCAGCCTGGTCTGTGCTGATATTGCCATATATGCAGGATTGATAAAAGATCCTCTGATCCGTCCGAATATCCGTGAAGGGGAGATCCGTGTACATTTTATTGATGTAGGACAGGGAGACTGTCAGTTTATTGAGCTTCCTGATGGCAAATCGATCCTGATCGATTCCGGTGTTAATGAGTATGGCCCGGCTGTTGTCAGGTATATTAAGGACCAGGGATACCGTAAGATCGATATACTGATAGCTACACATCCTCATGCGGATCATATCGGCAGTATGCATACTGTCGTGGACGAACTGGATATCGGTTCATTTTATACAGTTAAACTTAAACAGGAACAGATCCCTGACTCATATTCAGTCACTTCGCTGAACAGATCTCTCAGTAAAAAGAAAATAAAGACACAGTATGCCCAAAGAGGGGACATACTGTATACAGATGAGGATAACGGTATCGTCTTTTCGTGTCTTTCTCCTGCAGACGGTTTATATTTTGATGATCTGAATCAGTATTCTCTGATCACTTCGCTGCAGTATGAACATACACGTGTAATCTTTACCGGTGATGCCGGTTTTCAGGCAGAGAACCAGATCACAGGGAAGGGGGATCTCAGTACAACAGTACTGAAGCTTGGACATCATGGATCGGGAGATGCGACAGGTTTCAGGTTTCTGCAGGAAACAGATCCGGATATAGCGGTGATCCAGGTAGGAGAGAATGACTTCGAGGATCCAAATGTGAATTTGTTAACAAGACTGGAAGAGCGGGGTACTGATGTATATCGTACGGATCTTGAGGGAACGATCATCATTACGATGAATAACTATGAGATACTCTCCGTGGAGACTGAAAAAGAATAAAGGTATTTGCTTTGAATACGTATTTCTGGATCAGCTACTCAACAAGATGTTAATGTACTGTATTGTATATCACTAAATACTTAATACTGATACGTGTATATCCATACGGCAGAGGGCTCTGATTTGCAAAAATAAACGGGAAGATGGATAACTGCCCACACCGATGCAGATTACCTACCGCAAAAGAGTGCATATAGTACTGACTGTAAAAACATGCGATAATCGAGTTAATTTCCTGATGATGGATAAAAACCCGAAATGACGAAATATGCGCTGAAAACAGCCTGTAACGGGCTCTGAGAGCATAATATACTAAGATATATCCCCGTATTTGCAGGGGATCCTTATTTATACACATTACTTCGCATAATGTATGTTATGCGATTTTT
>CADBMY010000033.1 GCA_902795905.1 uncultured Erysipelotrichaceae bacterium | reverse complement strand
CAGTAATTCCCCATCACGGACCAAATGAATCTCCCCACTTTCAAAAGTGATAAGCATATCATTCATTCTGAAACCCGCAATATCTTCCTTGTCATTAATGAATGTCGCATCTGTTCTCCGTTTCAGTTCATACCAGAATCTGTATTCTGCTTCATTTTGAATCATCAATTCCGGCACCTGCGAACTGTGCTCAAGCAGGAAGATATTGGTGAACAGTTGAGTAAAGCCCTGCTCTTTCGCTTCTACAGGTCTGGAAAGAGTCTTCCAAGTTCTGACCTTGAAACAGTAATACTCTTCCTCGCTGCCCCAAAACTCTTCAGGGACATTTTCCCAGTTAACGATCTGTGAAGATACAACTTCACCGTAATATCTGATACCTGCCTCACTTCCGAATGCATATCTCGGCTGGTAAAGTGCAATGAAGTGTATCGGTTTTTTATCCTCGGTAATCCTGCTTGCCGGGATGTAGTATTCCCTTGCGTTATTTGAATATGTTAACTGATCGACAGTCCGTACAGAACCAACCAAAACATCACGTCTGGTCCAGTCTGTTTCTGCCAATCTCTTTTCGATACCAATGGGTAAAACAGTACGTTCAAAAGCAGCTTCAGAAGTATCGGTAACCAGGTCATCCAGCAGTTTTTCTGTCAGAGAAGTTGCCGTTGGAAGGAACGGAAGACCACCGATATTTACTTCATCTATGCTTTTATAAAACTTGTGTTTCGCATACTCTTCCTCGTTATGATACGGGAAAAGAACATATGCACCAAACATGGTATGTCTGTACGGATCTGTCCCTTTCTGAGCAACAATTGCATCACGGTATCTGTGCATGGTATTGATATCTGTTTCTGTCGGGCCGGGTGTCTGATAGTACTTTGCGTAAAGACTTCCGGGTAGTGCAGGATCAATCTTGTACTTAGCATCGAAGACATACTCATATGCTTCCTGAGGACTGTCTTTTTCCAGTCTCAAAACATTATCCGGTCTCTGTGAAACCGTAGGAACATTGATCTCCGACGGATTATAGGACAACGTTATTATTTCCCCGTTCTGTGCATTTCTGTAACGCACACGGCTTCTTGTCCCTTTAACAAGTGATACCGAAAGATTCTTTCCTTCTACTTTCAGAATATCCTGGCTGATCAGTGAATACTTCTGTCTCATCAGACTGTTCAGCTTGATGAAACACCAGTACTCATACAGCACAGCAATGTCCTTTACAGAAAGTCGGAAGATACCTCCTGTTACGCTCAAGCCATGCTGAAGTAACAGATAACATCTATACAGTTCTCTGTACCCAGGTGCCATACCCAGTACCAGTGACATGCCGGTACCGGCAGCTTCGGATTGTACTTCTCTCAGAAAACCGGTATTACTTCTGCGCAGTATACCGCGCACCATACTGTCAATATCACGAGTTACCGTGAGATCTGTTTCTCTATCGAGCTGTGCATACTGGTTCTTAAAGTGTTCCAGCCGCTTTGCGGTAGTCTCCAGCATGTACTTGGTCACTCTGTTCTCATTGGTATCGTAAGTTATGTATTTACGAACAGCCGGAGCTTTGTTCACCAGTATTCTGTCATCTTTGCGTAAGATCTCCTCGGGATGTTTTTCCAGCCAGCGTAATGTACGATTATCTGTTCTTTTGATCTTATGAGCAGGAAGTATCTCATGTTCCGTTCTCAGTTCATGATGAGGATTACTGAGAATCATATCTGCTGCAGTCGTAAACTCCTTGTATATCTTACGAATGATCGCAAAGAATTCTACCGGAGATGCCTGCTGTTTATCAGCAATATCAAAGGTATTGTAAGTCTTCTTCAGAAAATCAAATACCAGATTATATACTTCCCTGGTAACATCTGCCACAATAGCCTGATAGTCTTCCTTATAACTGATCTTGGACGGAAAGACTTCCAGGGTAAGCTTCATATATTGCTTACCGTCTAGCAGAATATACAGATCGGACAACCCGATATCATTACCGAAATTCAGTACACCTGTCAGAATATTTTCATGATTCTTGATCGGTGCTACAGCCCGTCTCATCAGGGGATTCTCATGCCAAAAAGACACCGTATGTCCTTCTCTCACAGTAATAACAACTTCGTATCTCTGCTGTTCAAAGAATAACGGAATACATTGATACTCTCCGGTATGATTACCACCGATGACCTGTGTGAATTCTGTTTTCCAATCCGTAGGTATATCCAGAGTATACTCATCAGTACAGGTTACCCTGAATACAGATTCCTTTTCGGTAATCTCCCCTGCAGGAAATGCAGGATGTACATGAGGACCCTTAATTGTTACGGATAACAGACCGGTTTCAACTACGACAGGTTCATCAGAGCCAGTACGATGTGAAACCATCCTCTTCAAATCTCCTTACCATGAAAGCTGTCTTTTTTGCGCTGTTAGGATATCTTACACCACTGTCAATTCTCTGCAGCATTGCATCAGCATCATCATATCTTTCGCTATCTCCGGCAAATACCGCAAAGAGTTCACAGAGCATCCTCTTCACAGAAACAGAGCTGCCCTGAATTCTCGGGAGAATCTTCTGCATGACCTCATTATCAAAAGCTTCATCTTCGCTTAACAATTCGCTGTTCTTATTGTTGAGCATGTAGAAAACAATCTCATCTCTGACACGGTATCCGACATGCGCATTAGCTTTCTGCAGGATTGCATTTAAAGCCTGTAACTGCTCTGAAATACCACGAGCATATTCTTTATCATCACAATCAACAAAATGCAGATATTCAGTCTTCAGAAATCTGTTAGGCAATCTGTAAGTCCCTGTCTCTTCTGACTCCTGCATATCCGGATTAAGATCCACATAGTTAAACTCTATTGTGTTAGCACGATCCAGTACTTTCCTGCTGAACGGGAATGTAGTCTCATCCATATTCACCGTACCAACAATATACAGATTCTCCGGAATACCCATACTGCCGTAGTGTGACAATGCCTTCTTATCATTTCCGTATCTGTTCACTGTAATAAGGTCATCTGTAATAATTACCTCATCATTCCAGTCTCTTGTCTCTATAACAGAAAGAATATCACTCAAATAGTACTCAACTCTGGCAAGATTCATTTCATCAAGACACAGAATATATGGACAATCAGGATTATTCACTGCTTCTCTGATAAACTCCAGAATATCTCCCGGAACAAATTCTCCGTTCAGATTAACATGACCGAAAAGATCCGATGAATCCGACCAGTCAGGACGTACAGGTACCATCTTATATTCAGCGCCGATCGCTTCCGAGAATAGTTTAACCAGTCTTGTTTTACCTGTACCGGAAGTTCCCGCAAGAATGACAAACGGCTTACTCTTGAGACTAAGATAGAAGTTTTCTATCAGTCCGCTGTTATACGAGAACCCTTTATAAGCAATATATCTCCTGATACGATCTACAGCTTCCTTTACAGAAACATCCATCTCTCGTTCCTCCACGGCTGTATTCAGAAACCTGATTATGTTTACTTCTTTACATGCCTCATATAATTCATCTCTTAATTTCCACATCCAGTTTCCGGGCATCCCTTCATCCGGTTTCTTTCCGACAAAGAGAACAGGCCAATACTTTGTCTTCCCTTCCTCATTGATGAACAGAGGACACTGTGTTATCTTGGAAATCCTCATTGCTAACTGTGTACAGTTACCCGAGATACCAAAAGGTTGCCTGTCATATAACTGTCCGAGATATTTACATGTAGCCCCTTCTTTGTGCTTGAAGAACATGGCAAGAACACCACCCCAAACAGGTCCGATACAATCAGGATCATTCAGAATATCAATCCACTGTTCTCTGGAAATACCCGGGGAATAAACGCTGAGAGAAGGATACCATTCATCTTCCTCATCATTATCATTGTGTTTTTCCCATTCTTTTTCTAAGGGTGCAACGTAATCATCTCTTATTGCTATGCCTGATCCTTGGGGACTCCACTGCTGATCAGGAAACAATGAATTTAGTGTTTTCTGAGACAAATAATTATTTCCATCAAGTTTTAGCATTTTATCAAACTTGACATCAATTCGTTTTGCCATCTTGCCATCAGCAGCTTTTTGAGGATCCCAGTGATCTGTTTCGTAACTCTCTTTAGCGCAATATCCAGAGGCAATAATACCGTTTTGACTTCCTCCTCCGATTCTCATCATGTAGACTCTATCGCCAATCTTTACATGCGTGTTCTGACAAGCCCACATTTGAGTATAAGTATTTCCTAAAGCCAAAATGTCTCTAGCAGCGTTATAGTTATCCCATGCATAGTAAAGGGGATTCCAAGTTAGAAGATACGCATGAGTATCATCTTTCAGCTCATGATGGATTGCATATTGTGCATATTGATTATATATATCCATCATATTTGCCAGATCTACGCGAAGCTCATCCTCACTGGGTAGTTCACTTATTTTATAATCTTTATAAAGGATTGCTCCTTTGCCGTAATAAAATCCTAAATCCGTGATGTTGTCTCCAAGATAGACCCCATCATCAGATTTGAAATCTTTATGGTCTACATAGCCTTGTATAATTGCAGCGTTTTCGCGGAGCTTTTCTACAACCAGTTTTTTCTTTTTATACTTTTCTTTTATTTCTGTGCAGCCTTGGTTAAATGTAAGGTATAAAGTTTTGCCATCTTCCGCCAGCAAATAAACTATGTATATCCCTCTTGTCGCAGAGGTAGTAATTGATCTATCAAAAATACAAATCCAAGGAATTTTTGCCCAATTTCCTTGCCCAACACTTCCTGTGATTAAATACTTCTGCTCGTTTATAATCCCGGTAGAATACAATGCATTAGGAATATCGTTTCTGACCAAAACACCCATTGGATTGTTAATAAAAGGCTCTGAGAGTGCCTTGGGATACCCTTCCATAAACCGAATTATTTCACTTCTCATAACTGTGCTCCACTTGTTTTTATATTTTACTGCCGAGGTATTTCTTCAATTTTTAATTATAGCAGTATTATCAACAAAAATCCCGCCACCTCAACCTTCATAGATAGCACATCCAAAATTCATCAACAGTGGCGTTATTGATATATCTTCATTTATACTGTTCTTATCAGGAGGTATCCCTCTATGTCTTTACCTGATGGTATACACTTTGAGAATAAT
>CADBMY010000032.1 GCA_902795905.1 uncultured Erysipelotrichaceae bacterium | reverse complement strand
TATTACCTGCACAGCCGCAGGATCCAGGCTCTGGATTATACACCTGACAATGCGTCATGGTTTGATATTCTGCCCGGAGAGGGCGGAACCCTGCGTCCTGCTCTTGTCATAGACGGTGCCCTGCTGCGAAAAGGACTGGCCTCCGGAGGAAGACGATGAACAGATTCTACGGATTTGATCTCGGTGATGCCGAAAGTGCTGTCACGAGACTGAACAAGGAAGATCAGCTGGTTCCGGAAGTATTAAGCATCCGGGAGATGAAGTCTTTTATCACGGCTTATGCCCTGCTCAAGAACGGGGACCTGCTGATCGGTGAAAGTGCCTGCTATGACCCTGATGCCACGATCCGCAGGATACGTTTTAAAAGCCGTTTTCTGAATGATTCACAGGCAGTCAAGGATATACGCAGCTTTGCGTCAGGCGTCCTTGGCGAACTGTACCTGAACGGAGATCTGATCAAAGGCGAGGACTGTGCTTTCTACGTCGGCTGTCCGGCCGGCTGGGACAAGGCAGCCCGTGAAGAATACCGCGAGATCTTTGAACGCACAGGCTATCCGCCGACCAAGATCGTCTCCGAATCACGGGCAGCTCTGGTCAGTGCGTGCCAATCCAAACACCTGCAGGTAGGCTATGATATTCTCTCAAGACCGGTGCTGGTCGTGGATATCGGATCCAGTACGACGGACTTTGCGTATATCATGGGCGGCAGAGAGATGGATCTCAAGACCGGCGGAGAAGTATACCTCGGCGGCGGTATCATGGATGAGATCCTGCTCGAAGAAGCCGTATCCGCATCATCGGATGCCAAAAAGATACGCCGGATCTTCAGTGAAAGTGATGCCTGGAGAACATACTGTGAATTTGCGGCCAGAAGACTCAAGGAGAAATACTTCTCCGATGAGGAATTCTGGAAAGATAACGAATGCATGCAGACGGTAACGATCCGCTATACACGCCTGCCTGTACGCCTGACCCTGCGTCTTAACGAAACGATCGCTGACCACCTGCTGAACAAGCCTTCGGAAAGACTGAACGGACGCTCATTCAAGGAAGTATTCATCGAAAGTCTGCAGACCGCCAAGGAAGGAATCACCGAGAAACAGCCCGAGCTGATCTTCCTGACCGGCGGTGTATCGAAGATGCCCGCAGTCAAGAAGTGGTGCCGGGAGATCTTTGAGGATGCCGTGATCATCAGCGGCAGTGAACCGGAATTCTCGGTAGCCAAGGGACTGGCATACTGCGGCAGGATCGATGAAGAACTCAGGGAATTCAAGGCGGAGATCGAACGTCTGAAAGAATCCAGTGTCGTCGAGAATATCGTCAGTAAGAATATCGGCACCCTGTACAGGAACGCTGTGGATACGTTTGTGGATCCGATCCTCGAAAATGTTGCCCTGCCTGTCATTGAACGCTGGCGGGAAGGAGAGATCGAGAAAGTCGCTGATATCGACGCTGTCCTGCAGAAGGAGATCGATGCCTACCTGCACACTGATGAAGCCCGTGCATTGCTGATGAAGCCTGTCACATCCTGGCTGAAGACAGTATCCAACGAACTGGAAGAATATACGATGCCGATATGCATACGTCATAACGTACCGTATTCTGCACTGAGCCTGAATTCCTACCTGTCTCTGCAGGATATGGAGATCAAGGTAGACACCAAGGACCTCTTTGCGGTCAACGAGATCACCTGGATGATCGATACGATCGTCTCGATCGTGATCGGACTGCTGTGCGGAGGCAGCGGTATTGCCATGATCGCCAACGGTCTGCCGGGAATCCTGGCCGGAGCGATCATCTCCCTGCTGGTACTGGCTTTGGGCAAGGACAAGATGCAGGAAGCCATCATCAACGTCAAGATCCCCTCCGCGATGCGGAAGATCATCCCGCGGACATACTTCAAGGCCCGGATCAACCGCCTCTCACAGGAAGTGCGCAGTACGCTGTATACTAACCTCGAAAAGGAGAAGAACGAAGAGATCACCGGACGTATCGTTGCCGAGATCTCCGAACAGATCGAGACATGTCTGACCAGAATGGCAGAAGTCGTCGAGATCCCGCTTGGTGAAGGACTGAACCGAGGATAAACAAAAGATCTGCTCTGTGTAATGTACAGAACAGATCTTTTATTGTTACCTCGGCAGCTTCTTGCCGCAGTAGATACAGAAGGCAGCCTCAGACTTGACCTTCTTTCCGCAGTACGGGCAGAAGTTAAGCGGACGCACCGGCCTGGCTTCAGGCACAGGTTTTTCCTCCGGCAGCGGTTCCGGTTCCCTGTCCACATCCAGCAGTTCCGGACGTACCTTCAGCACCGCATTCAGGAAATCCTCGACATCTGTATGCAAAGCCAATGCCCCTTCGAATACCCAGTCCGGAAGAATGATAAACCTGCCCATTGTTGTATACATTCTTGTAATAAATCTTCTCTGGACCGTAAAGTCCGTATCGCTCCTGATACTTGATTCATTGTAGCTGATACCTTCATGCAGACCGGCGGGATAACCATTCTTTCGTATCCACTGCACAGGTTCTCCCTGAATGGATCCGATATACTTTCTGACCTCAGGATCGGTATACGGACAAGGTCCGAATTGTCTGTCAGGCTTATTGTAATAATTCCGCAGTGTAAACAGATAATAGATCGCATCCCGGCGGGTCTCCGTCAGCTTCTGCGGCAGAATAACATATTCATTCATTCGGTCCTTTCTGATATGATCAAACATCAGTTTGCCGGAAGGAATGATTATCCTCAGGCTTCTTCTCAGCACCCCTGAATCGAGATATCTGCGTACATCTTCGGCAATGATGTCCTTTGTTTCCCAGGTCTTGCCGCGGCATGTCACTGTACGCATACGCGGGAAGTAGATCAGCAGGATGCGGATATCCTCAGGAAGCTTCAGTGCCTCAAAGTCATCAGGAAGCTCAAGATCGATCTCCTTGTCCACAAGATACATACCCCTGCTGCCTCTGAGATCATCACCGCAGAATACCATATTCCGCAGCAGTGAAGGACTGCACAGGTAATCCATCGTCAGTATTCTGTCATATGTGACTTCCGATTCCATCTCCAGATCAAGCTCCTGTGTCAGATAAGCACCTTTCACCAGGGACGGAATCACGATCCTGTCCGTATAGGGAGCTATCCCCTGTACATAGTCACAGAACATGATTGGCTGACACTCAAACCACTGATATGTCATCTTGATCCTTGAGATACGCTGTACCGGCAGACCGTCATGATACTCGATAAAGTATTCCTGTACGCAGACAGGAATCTCAAAGGCATCCCACCCGTTCCAGGGATAATCCACATCAAAAGATCCCCTCCAGACATGTTCAGGTATATAGTTACTTCTCTGCTTCCAGCCTTCGATCCAATGCCTGAGACGATCGACGGTATTCTCTGCAATCCTGGTTCGTTCTTCTTTAGTCATGGTTCCAAGATCGGTGATCTCCTCAAAGGGTGTAACGATAGATGTATGCATATCCACCCGGATACCGCGGTTCAAGGCGCCTGTCGGATCACTCTCGGCAACGTAGAAACGGGCCAGCTCAAGCACCGTATTGTAGTACATTCTCGCATCAACTGCTTCGATACGGAAATTGTCATGCAGAGCTTCATTGCCGAGGATACGCAGCTGATGGAGACGGTCATTCATTGCCCCGCCGATGACATTCCCTTCCTTCAGCATCTTCAGTCTTGTGCTGTTATCTTCACCCTCCTGACCAAAGTGCTGACTGCACAGATTCTTCAGCATGATCTCAACAGCCACACGCATCGACTGTACAGCCAGATTGGGACGCTGCTCCAGCGCAAACTCAACATCATCCAGAGCCGACTGCAGATCAGGATACTTCCCGATATCCGTAATTTCCTTATAGCTTCTCATGTTCATCTTCCTCTCTGAGCCTTCTCAGCACTTCTTCACATTCACTGATTTCCTGTACTGTAGGCATATACCCGTTAAACAGTATTTCATTGCGGCATCTTCTGACTGTAACCAGTCTTTCATACATGTCTTTGTCCAGGATATTCTGCCTGTACATTTCCTTCAGCAGTTCCATTCCTGCATACTCGATGCCTGTATCGTATTGTTTTGCCTTCTTCAGCAGTACCCCGTCGATCTGCGCAAATACCTGTAATGTACTGTACAGATCTTCACCCGGTTTGTTTTTATTCATCATATCATTGTCCTGTTCTGCTGTCTTAGATCTTCCGGAAAAATGAACAGCATTACAGAATACCAACCCTGTATGATGCTGTCAATACTTTTCAAAAGAAAACTGCAGGTCTCCCCGCAGTTTCCTGTTATTTCTGTTCGGCAGCCTGTCTTTCCAGCATTTCCCGCAGACATGCCGGCAGATTGCCGACATCATCCCGGTGGTGTTTCACACACTCATAACAGTTGCCATGCCGCGGACAGTTGATATTCTTACAGACACAGTTCGGTTCAATGTCCACGATCATCAGTCTTTCTTTTCCTCAGCCGGTTTTTCCTCTTTCTTCTCTTCCGGCTTATCTTCCTTCTTGCCGTCTCTTTCCGCAAACATCTTCTTGCGCTTCTCGATAGCTTCTTCTACGGACTTTGCAAACTTGCGCGGTACGACGTTTACCGGGGCATTGGCGATCTGTTCCGCAAACTTGCAGGCAAAGCCTACGGTGCTCATGAACTGCTCAGGATCGAGTCTGTCCAGGACATCGTGATGATTGTGGATCTCGGCGCCGCCTCTCGGGGCAAGACGCGCAAATGTACATGCAGGAACACCGGCAGACGCGAAACTGCTGGAGTCACTGGCATACATACCAAGTTCAGAGCTGAGCGGGAAGCCCTCCGTGCCGGCCAGGTACTGGATCGCATGCAGGGTCTCTTCTGAACATGAGCAGCACACATGTTCGTAACCGATGACAACACCGGTCATATCAAAGTTGATCTCAAAGATATACTTATCCAGTTCATCCTTGTGGGCTTCACAGTACTTGCGGGAACCAACCAGACCGATCTCCTCACTGCCGCAGCAGATGTACTTCATCGTTCTCTTCGGACGGTGCTTGGAGAAGTAATGCAGAAGTTCAACGACACTGACAGCACCGGTACCGTTGTCCCAGGCACCCGGTGAGTATGCAACAGAATCGAAGTGACCGCTGAAGGCAATGATCTCATCCGGGAACTCGGTTCCTTCGATCGTTGCGACAACATTTCTGGATGTGCCCTTGAGCTCTTCTGTCTTCAGGACCATGCGTACTTTCTCGGGGCGGGATCTGACCAGTTCCTCGGCATCGCAGATATGCAGCTTCAGACCGGGGATCGCGTGTGACTTGCCAAAGGCATTGCCGGGACGGATCTCATTGCGGATACTGTCTTCATCATACAGATTGCCGGCAATCAGGATATAGCCAAGAGCTCCTCCCTTGATCAACTTCTCCACCATCGGCGGCATCACTCTGCCCTGTACCAGGACGATCTTGTCTTTGACATCCGAGAGATTGGCGTCAAGTCCGTTCTCAATATACTTGAATCCGCCGACGATTCCCTCTTCAGGGGTAGATGCTGTTCTGCCGATACCGATCACCGGATAGCTCTTATACTCCGGCTCCAGTACTTCCAGCTTTGCCTCAAAGATGTCGGCACCATCGATCTCAAACTCTTCAATGTGTGCTTCGACACCGGCACTCTTACAGGCTTCCAGCAAAATTTCGGCAGCTTTCTTTTCTTCGGCTGTACCGGCAACACGTACAAAGCTGATGTCATTCAGCAATTTCCAGGCTCTTTCTTTATTCATGGTATACCCTTTCTTTTCTTACGCTATTATAGCAGTTACGGTATTCCTTGTGAAAACATACAGGAGAGTTTGTTTACACTATTGTTTTCATTAGTTTTTTACATTTCTCAGGAAATATTCATTTTCCCCTTTATATATGCGATTTTTGCACATTTTTAATGGTGCTAATATGCTTGAAACGCACTTCAAACGGATGTATATTGAAGGCAGTATTCAACAAATATGTGTTTGCAATACATAGAAGAGGAGAATTTGAAACACAATGGCAACAGGCAAAGTAAAATGGTTCAACGCAGAGAAAGGATATGGCTTTATCACGGCAGATGACGGCACTGATATTTTTGTCCATTACTCGGCGATCCAGGGAGACGGCTTCAAAACTCTCGACGACGGCCAGACAGTGACTTTCGATATTGTGCAGAGCGACCGCGGTCCGCAGGCATCCAACGTTGTAAAGCAGTAATAATAGATTGCATAGTTTAACCGCCTAAACAAATTTAGTTTCACATAAAAAAGGATCCCGAAGGATCCTTTTTTACGATTACTTGTATTCTGCGATCGGTGTCCAGTGCTTGGCGTTATAGGTATCCGTCAGTACATAACTGTACAGCAAACGCTGTCCTTCGATCTGGTATACACCGACTTCCAGTTCACCGTCAACGGTGATTGGTTCACTCATGTAGTAGGCATGTTCGAAGTTGCCCTTGTAGTCGTAGTAGTCACAGACGAAGTTGATCTGATCACCGTCTTCAAACTTGTACAGACCCTTGGTCTCAACATCTTCATCTTCGTAGACGATCTGACCGCCAAGGATGATGCCGTCCGGTTCATCATCACTGTATTCGATCAGGATATGCATATCTTCCGTGACCTGACCTACCGTATTGCCATCTTCATCGTATACGTTATGTGTTACTTCGGCAGGCACAAAACCGGTCGTTGTATACTCATCATCACTCTCGTATTCATCACTGAGCATGTAGTATGCGACAGGCTGACCGTCCAGACATACCCAGCGTCCGTCATAATCCACGATCAGGTTGCCTTCATCATCAAACTCGAAGATATTATCCTGACCAAGATCGATATAACCGGCACCGTCATCTACCCATACGTTCAGTTCCAGACGGTTGATCTCTTTCCACGTATCTTCATCCAGGACGAGAACAGTCTGTCCGTTTCTTTCCGCATACTGCAGCTTTTCGTTATCTACAGAACTTCTGAACAGCAGGTTGGCAAACAGTTCCAGAGCCGCCTGATCAAGGGCATCAGAGCCGCCGACAAGCGAAGACACGGAGTTATTGGAAGAACTCGGATAACCGCCGTAACTGCCGCCGTAGCCGTAATAGCCGGAGCCTCCCTGCGGAGCTGTCTGGGCAGGAGCCTGCTGACCGCCGAGAAGCAGACCAAGCAGATCTTCCGTCGAGATCGTCGTACCGTTGGAAGAAGAAGAACCGCCAAGCAGATCAAACAGAGAACTGCTGGTGCTGTTGTTTACGACCTGACCGGCAGCACCGATATTCGCAAACGAACGGATCGCACCGGTGTAAGCCTCATCCATGCCGATGGCATTGTAGATCTTGGCAGCTGTATTCACTCTGTTGGCAGAGTAATACGGGAAGTAGATACTCAGACCGTAGGCATTGTTCATGTTGTTGGTCCGGTTGTATTTCACACAGTTCTTTACGGCATTCGCAAGCTCCTGTGCTTCTTTCGTATTTACATTCTGGCAGAAATGGACGAGGTCGACCTGATCGATACGGTTGGACTGGGCGAACTCCTTGGTCACACTTCTGGCATTGGCGATCGATCTGTAATCAGATGAGTTGATCGTCTGTGTAATGTTCTGCGCAAACGGTGTCAGCTTGGCAGGTACTTCAGCACTGAATTCTGCCAGATCTACCAGAGACAGGGATGTCTTATCCGTACGTGACTTGGCCGCCGAATCCTTGATGAAATCATCAATGATCTGCTTACCCACTTCAGTTGTAGGCATGGAGGTATTACTGCCGAGAGCACTCAGCCAGTTGGTATAGTACCAGCCGGTACCGGGTTCTGTCTCTTCGGAAGCGATCAGGTAGTCCGCATACGGTGCTACCGCCACAGCTGTCTCAGTATTGGCCATCAGGCAGGCATCAAAGCCAATCACATCAAACTTCGTATTCACAGCACCGAGAGCCTGATACAGCTCATCCAGTGTCATTGTCGCATTCGGAAAGTTCTGGTCATAACCATAACCCTGTACAGAACCTGAACCATGGTCCCACAGGATAAGCATATATCTGCTGGCCGGGAAGTTCTTGACACCGTAGTTGATGAAGTCTACCAGAGTTCTGGGATCCGTCATCTGTTTCATGCCTACGTTGCGGTCAAGATACTCGAGCTGACCGTTGGCAATACGGAATCTCTGGTTTGTCCTCGCCGACATGACGTTGTTGCGCCACTGCTTCGTACCGCCGGTCTCAATGATCACGTTGACCTTGTCCCCGGTCTGCGCATACAGCATCTCATTGAGGTCATTGGTTGCCATCGCATAGTTGGACTCAAGGTCTGTCGCACACATATACACAAGGATCGTTACGGTATCCTTACCGTTTCCGAGCAGCTGTGTAAACTTCTCTCTGGCTCCTGAAGCAACCTCCGTATTGACCGTGCTCGTGCTCGTATTGTGGTTATATGTTGTCGTCGGCTGCTGGAAAGAAGCCGCAAACGTTCCCGGCGTCACCGGTTTCGGTGTCGCTGTCTGTGCTGTCGGCGTCGCTGCCGCAGGTGTCGGTGTAACTGCCGATGTACCGCCGCTTCCGATACCGCTGGTCAGACAGCTGTACAGCAGGAACGCCAGGATCAGGAACAGGATCAGCTTGGTCAGGCCTCCGCCTCCTCCTCTGCGGGTTCTCGTGAACATCTGTGTGGCACGCACCGGCTGTGTCCGAAAACTGCCCCGTTCGGGACTTTCCTGCCTCGGTGCATTCTGTTTAGGCTGTTCCTTTACAGAACCCTGTTTGCCTTTGACCTGTTCACGTTTATGAACATCGCCGCTCGCAGTTGTCTCACCGCGTTTTCTTCCATGTGGACGATTATTTGTCATCTGCATACCTCCCCTGTCAGATCACAGGTATATGTATTATTTTACTTCCATTCTGTTCATTTGTGTATATATAAGGATACCGATCACCCGTACCTCGCCTCGATCAGAGGCTCTTCCCAATACACGGTGCCGCGGATCTCCTCTGCCAGTTCATTGACCGTCTCCTTCACCATGCCCAGGTATTCGGCATCTCTTTTCGCTGATCTTCTGCCTTTGTCTTCAAACAGCACTCTGGATACATAGGCATCGTAGGAGATACCGAAGTCCTCCGCATCTCTGTGCGGGAAGAACGTCACGGATACTTCATACTTTATCCTGCCCTGATCAGATTCCGCGGTCAGCTTGACGGCTGCCCCTTTTCTCTCCACACCGTTATACGTGCAGTCTGCCTTGAAATACTGCTCATAGACATCAATTACTTTCATGTTTATACTCC
>CADBMY010000031.1 GCA_902795905.1 uncultured Erysipelotrichaceae bacterium | reverse complement strand
GTAATCATTGACTTCTCTGCATCATCCGTACTGTTAACATACAGAGCGTTACAGGCAGGCAGCCGCTGGCTGCCTGATATTTTTATATAGGTACAGAACATGAGGATTACCGGGAATTACCGCATCGCAGACAAGAATATCAGGATCATCTCTGCATATGACAGGATCCATGAGATGTCAAAACTGTACAGGCATGAGGGAGAACCGGATCTGGTCATTGAGATCACGGAAGAGGATCTGCGCAGGGAGAGAGACAGAGCTGACGGGCAGTATTCTGATGCATATCTTGAGACGCTGGCTGTCTACCGGAAGATCGCGGAAGTCATGCCGGGCTGGGATACGCTGCTGATCCATGGTTCGGCGGTATGCGCAGACGGGGCGGGGTATCTGTTTACGGCGAAGAGCGGCACCGGCAAGAGCACGCATGCGGGCTTATGGCGAAAGCTGCTGAAGGAACGTGTACAGATGATCAACGATGATAAGCCTCTTCTGCATATCGGGAAAGATGAGGTAACCGTCTACGGTACACCCTGGAACGGCAAGCATCATCTCGGCGGGAATATCTCGGCACCGTTAAAGAGTATCTGTTTTCTTGAGCAGGCTGCGGACAATCATATCGTAAAGCTTGCGAAGGCAGAGGCATATCCGCTGTTACTGCAGCAGGTATACCGCCCTGCCGAGAGAGAGATGCTGATGAAGACACTGCAGCTGCTGGATATCCTGCAGGACAGCGTATCTTTCTACAGGCTTTCCTGCAACATGGATCTGTCTGCCGCGGAATTATCCTACAGCGTGATGAGCGGGAGTAAATAATATGAAGCTGAACAGGAATTTTATCGTACACAGGACAGAACAGGAGACGATCCTGGTGCCTGCCGGCGGTGCTGCGTTCTCCGGGATCATCCGGGGAAATGCGATCTTCGGGGATATACTTGTATTACTGGAGAAGGAGATATCCGAAGCAGATCTTCTGAAAGGCATGACAGAGATCTATGATGCCCCGGCAGAAGTGCTGCAGAAAGATATCACAAGGGTCCTTACGGAGTTAAGAGAAGCCGGAGCACTGGATGAGTGAACGTATCTCATTTGAAGATTATCTGGAACAGAACGGCAGTCTGACCTATGCCAATACCGGTACCAGTATGGAACCGATGCTCAGGCAGAACCGGGATCTTTTTACAGTTGTCAGGAAGGACGAAAAGAGATGTAAAGCCGGGGATGTCGTGCTGTTCAGACACCGCGGTAACTATGTTCTGCACCGGATCATCCGTGTAAATGAGAAGGACTATACATGTCTTGGCGATAATGCGGTCAATCCCGAAACAGGGGTAAAGGACAGTGATATCCTCGGTGTCCTGGTCAGCTTTGTGCATGACGGGAAAGAGTATCGTGTGTCTGATCCGGCTTACCGGAGATATACGGCATGGATCATGCGTACTACAGGTGTGCGTGTCTTTGCCAGAAAGACCATGATGAAGCTCAGAAGATGGTACAGAGGCAATGAGAGGAAACCGGCAGTCAGTGAACGTACCGTGCAGGATATGATCTATCTTGTGCGCTGTGCAGTGAACCGGACGAAGCCGGACCGGCAGCGCTGTGCCGGGATGGATCTTCAGCAGGTGTACAGGACTGCCGAAAGACATATGCTTACAGCAGCCTGCGGGATGGCGCTTGCGGATGCCGGGATCAGAGATGATGCGTTTGTTCAGGCTGAGGCGAAAGCAGTGCGCAGGAGTATTCTTCTGGACCGGGAACTGGCGATGATCTCAGCACGGTTTGAACAGTCCGGGATCTGGTATATGCCTCTGAAGGGGGCGGTCATGAAGACATATTATCCCCGTATCGGCATGCGTCAGATGTCGGATTACGATATTCTGTTTGATCAGTCCTTTAGTCAGGAAGTACGCGGGATCATGGAAGATCTCGGGTATATTACGGAGTCGTACGGGAAGGAACACCATGATCTCTATGTCAAGGATAAAGTCCTGGTCATGGAGATGCACAGGAGTCTGTTTGACTACAGTGAAGATATGCCGGTACTGACGTATTACAAAGATACAGAGAAACGTCTGGTCAGGGAGGATGGATACCGGTACCGGTTTACCCCCGAAGACTTCTATATCTACATGCTTGCGCATGAGTACAGACATTATGCAGGGGCAGGTACAGGTCTGCGTTCGAATCTGGATATCTATGTCTATCTGAAGAAGTTTGCGGAAACGCTGGACTGGGCGTATATCGGGCATGAGCTTGCGGTCCTGAAGCTCAGTGACTTTGAAAGAGACAGCAGAGAGCTGGCATTTGCACTGTTTGGTGAGGGTGAGATGAGTGTCAGGGCAGAGGCGGTGCTGCAGAGGCATGTCGCTTCGGGCACCTACGGCAGTGAGACAAACCGGGTGTCGGAGGGAATACGGAAAACCGGCAGTAAGGGTGAGTATATCCGCAGGCGTCTCTTTGTCTCTGAAGCCGAGATCGAAGCTTCGTATCCGTTCTTCTGGAAGCACGCATATCTGCGTCCGTTTCTGCCGGCATACCGTATTATGCGCGGGATCCTGTTCCGG
>CADBMY010000030.1 GCA_902795905.1 uncultured Erysipelotrichaceae bacterium | reverse complement strand
TTATATGCCTCATAATTGTGACCTTCCGCAAGAGCTGCTTCTGCCTGTTCATATATCGATCTCGTATAACTTTCAGTCTCCAGATCATCTGTATCTTTATAATCATACTGTGACAGATCACTGAATATCTCATAAGCTTCCGCCCAGTTCCCGTTGCTGAAGAGCTCCATAGCCTCACTGTACGAGATCGCATGTTCACAGTTTTCTATCTGCTCATCAGCATCCAGGATACCGCCGCATTGTTTGAACAGATCCATGGCTTTATTGATCACCGCAGCATCTGTCGGATCATCAGCCATGATATTGTATGCTGTATAATACGTTGACTTGTTTCGGCATAATTCTGCCTCATCCGCAGCCGATTCCTCATCGATCAGATCAAACGCTTCTGCCGCCAGTGTCCATTGATCCGGGTCTTTCCCTGCGCTGTCCCTGAGTCCCTGGGCATCGATCCACAGCAAGGCATTCTCATGCATCGTCTTTGCGTCTTTATAACCGCCAAGTGAAGAATACAGTTCGGCAGCTGTCGAGTAATCACCCTGTGCATACGCTTCTGATGCCTGCTCGTACTTTTTCTTCATGTTGTTAAAGATGACAAAGCCGATGATACATACAACTGCCAACAGTGCCAGAATGATCGGCAATAATGATTTCTTTTTGGTTTTAGTTGGAGATTCAACAGTCGGCTTTTGTTCGGAAGTATCTGCTTTTAACGTGTCATCTGCAGTTTCTTCTTTGTTCTCTGTACCAGCAGGATCGCTGCCATCTTTCGCTGCTGTCCCGCCTTCTGCAGTACTCTCCGTTTCTTCTGTCCTGGTTACTTCATCCGCATCCGGTGTCTCCGTGTCAGCCTGATAAACCAATTCCTGTACTGTTTCTGCCGCATCTTCTGCTGATGTATCGGTACCAGGATCTGTTACTTCAGCTTCTTCCCTGATGACTTCTTCTGCCAATGCTGCCAATTGAGTTTCTTCAGAGCGATCATCCCCTTCTGTTTTATCACGGTAATCATCTTCTTTAAGAATATCTGCAGCTTCTTTCGTCTCTTCGGCTGCTTCTTCTTCGATCAGAACTTCCAGAGGATCTTTGATCTCATGCACTTTATCGGATACTCCAGGGTGCACATCATCATCCTGCGGAATGATCTCATTCTCTATCGTCAGTACTGCAGTATCGCTGCTTTTCTCTTCGACAGAATCTGTCTTTTCAGATGTTATTTCTATTTGTTCATTTGAAACAGGCACTGGTGTTTCCGGTTCTTTGATTTCAGGGACGACAGTATCCAGTTTGATTCCGCAGTTTGTGCAATACAAAGCATCATCCTGAATGTCAGCCCCGCAGTTTTTACAGATCATGATCGTTCTATCCTCCGTATAATGATAAAAACAGTAAAACAAGTGTTATCCGAAGCAGTAATGAAATGATATTTTTGTTAATTGATACTGATGTTTATACTATTAAATATAGTATAAATATGCCATTTGTACAGTACATCTGTATTATCTATGAATTCAGTAGTTTTGATTCCCTGCTTTTCTGCATATCCGCTCAGGATCAGTGTCAGAGCTTCGTCACCGGTAATATTGCATGCTGTACCGAAGGAATCCTGCAGAGCAAATACCGCAAACATCATGACCGGATCAGTACCAGTCATGTTTTTCGTTACGGTCAAGAATTCGGATAGCTTCCATCTCTTCATCTGTCAGTGAAAAACTGAAAAGATCCAGGTTTTCCCGGATATGATCGGGATTTGATGAACCCGGGATAACGATGATATGACGCTGCAGATCCCAGCGCAGGATGACCTGTGCCGAAGATACACCGTGAGCTTCTGCGATCCTGACGATCGTTTCATCATTCAGCAGTTCCGAAGTATATCCCCTGCCTCCCAGCGGATACCAGCACTGTACGGCAATGCCCTTTTCCTGGATAAACGGTACAACATCCAGTTCCTGATAATACGGATGGATCTCATTCTGTACCAGTGCCGGCATGACACTGATCTGCGGCAGGAATTCCGTCAGCTCTTCGATATACCAGTTGGATAAACCAAGACAGCGTATTTTACCGTCTTTTACATATTCTTCCATTGTCTTATACGCTTCAACATCTCCGCTTCCGGGATGATGCAGAAGCATCATGTCTATATATCCGATATCAAGCTTCTGTAAGGCCTGCTCGATTGCGGCTTCGGGATCGTCATACTGCGTGGGATAGATCTGGTGATCACAAAGATCTCTTCTCTGGGTATGCCGTATTCCTGCATGGCTCTGCGCACCCCTTCTCCTACAGCATCTTCATTATGGTACATATATGCCGTGTCGATCAGTCTGCCGCCTTCCTTCAGATGTGTCATGACCGAGGCAACGCAGGTATCATGATCCAGTGCATATGTGCCAAGCCCTGCTACAGGCATCTCCACGCCGTTATTTAACAATACACTTCTTCTCTCCAGATCAAATACGGTCGTCTCCTTCGGGGTTTCCGGTGAATTGTCTGTTTCCGCTTCCTTCTGCTTTTCTGCACAGGATGCCGCATTCATCATGATCACTGCGATCATGATCAACCATAGTGATCTGTATTTCTTTTTCTGTACTTCTCTTCTCATCGTCTGTAACCGTTCTTTGTATTCTCATTATAAAAAAGTGTGCCCGAAGGTACACTTGTAAATCATGATCAGCGCAGATAATCCAGCAGACTCTTGCCGTACTGAGGCTCGATCGTACCGAAGTTTTCTGCGATCGTTGCTCCGATATCGGAGAAAGTATCACTCTGCGGGAGAATGCCGCTTCCGGTAAAGGAAGGACTGTACATCAGCAGCGGAACGATCTCACGGGTGTGGTCTGTTCCCTTCCATGTCGGATCGTTGCCATGATCGGCAGTGATCATCAGCAGGTCATCAGGACGCAGTTCGTTCATCAGCACTCCAAGCTTTTCATCAAACTGTTCCAGTTCCCTGGCATAACCTTCTGGATTGCGGCGGTGACCCCACTTGGCGTCAAAATCCACCAGATTCACAAAGCAGAGGCCGGTAAAGTCTATCTTGGTTCCTTCGATCGTCTGTTCCATACCGTGAACACTGGATTTGGAATGATAGAAATGCGTGATTCCTTCACCGGCAAAGATATCATTGATCTTACCGATGGCGATCACATCAAAGCCGCTGTCTTTCAGGTCGTTCAGGACGGTGCGTCCGAAAGGTTTCAGAGCCAGATCATGCCTGTTGTATGTGCGGACGAAATGTCCCTTTTCCTTACCGACAAACGGTCTTGCGATAACTCTGCCGACACGCCATTCCGGCTTCATCGTGATCTCTCTGGCGATCCTGCAGCATCTGTATAATTCTTCAAGGCCGAAGGTCTCTTCACTGGCAGCGATCTGCAGTACAGAGTCGGCGGAAGTATAGACGATCATATCACCGGTTTTGATATGGTGTTCACCCAGTTCATCGAGGATCTCGGTGCCGGAAGCTGCCTTGTTTCCGACGACTTTGTGTCCTGTTTTCTCTTCCAGCGTACGGATCAGTTCTTCCGGAAAGCCGGTATCCGTAAAGGTCACAAACGGCTGCTGGATATATAATCCCATCATCTCCCAGTGACCGGTCATCGTATCCTTGGAATTGCTGTGCTCACGCATGGTCAGACAGTATCCGGAGATCTCATCCAGGGCCGGGATCTGCGGTATCGGCTTCAGGTTAAAGGCACCGATCTTCTGCAGATTGGGCAGATGAAGACTCTCAACCGATTCTGCGATATGACCCATCGTATCGGCTCCGTCATCTCCGTATTTGTCCGCATCCGGGGCACTTCCGAAACCCCATGAATCTACAACGACAGTAAATATTCTCTTATACTTCATCATCTTCTTCAAACAGGTCTCCTTCCTTCATTCCGGGATGATATTTCTCATAGCTGTCAAAGACCATCCGGTTCTGCACATGTGTATAGATCTCAGTGGTCTGTATATCACTGTGTCCGAGCATCTCCTGTATACTTCTGAGATCAGCTCCGCCCTGCAGCAGGTGCGTAGCATAACTGTGCCTGAGTTTATGCGGGGTGATATGCTTGTCGATCCCTGCCGCAAGACATGCCCGGTGCAGCATCTTTTCGACATATCTGGCAGTGATCTTACGTCCGAAACGGTTGATCAGAAACAGATTTGTCTTTCCCTTCAGATACAGCGGTCTGATCGTACTGACATAGCTCTTCAGCAGCGGCAGACTGCCTGAAGCGATCGGTACGATACGCTCCTTGTTGCCCTTGCCAAGCACACGGATACTGCCGGTCTCAAGATCTACCCTGTTCATTGTCAGAGATACCGCCTCAGAGACCCGTAAACCGCACGTATAGATCAATTCCAGAACAGTATGGTCAAGCATCTGTCTGGGATCAGAATCGTCAAATACGGCCATTAAACGCTCTGTTTCCTCACGTGTGCAGAAAACAGGCAGTGACTTCTGCCCGCGGTGCACTTCAAGACTCACCGCAGGATCATTCTCATCATGCATAAATGCCAGATACCGGTGAAAAGAACGTACAGAAGCAGCCATGCGGGCAATGCTCGAAGCTTCCTTCTGCTTCCTCTGTATCTCCATATATCCTGCGATCACAGAATACTCGACATCTTCCGTATCGGTTATATCCTGTTCATCCAGATATGAGAGATACTGTTTCAGATCCTCACGGTATGAATTGACCGTACGAACAGAAAGCCCTTCATTCACCGTAATATATGCAAGATACTGTTTTAAGGCATCTTCACAGTTCATTTCTTCTCTCCCAAGAGATCACTGGCTCTTCTGAACCCGGTTCTGCCCAGCTGTTCATTAAGATCCTTCAGAACACTTTCGGTCTCCTTCTTCTCCGCTTCCGCGGGATCAAACAGACCGATCTGTGAAACCAGCTGTCCCGATGACGCAAAATCACTCAGGGATATACCCAGCAGTCTTACCGGTTCATCTTCCCAGTGCTCATCAAACAGGGACAGAGCCTGCACGAAAATATCATCACTCTGCCAGATCGGTTCACTCAGTTTCTTTGATCTGTCCGCATTCTGAAAGTCGTAATACCGTATTCTCAGAGATACCGTATATCCTGCCTTCTTCTCTTCCCGCATACGCTTGCTGAGACGTCTGGACAGTGTTCTGAGCAGTCCCCTGATCTCATCGTAATCAGTCACATCATCAAGCAGTGTCTCGGATACACCCATGGACTTGGCATCCCATGACATGACGATCTCCCGGTGATCATGCCCGTTGGCTCTTTCCATAACGCTTTCGGTATTCTTTCCGAGGATCTGCCGCAGAGCCGGAATATCCTGATAATTCGCAAGATCTCCGATCGTGCGGATACCCATGTCTTCAAGCACAGGGGCTGTCTTACTGCCGATACCGCGCATATCCGAGATCGGTAACGGCCACAGCTTGGCAGGCACCTCCCGGATCCGCAGGACCGTGATCCCCAGCGGTTTCTTCATGTCACTGGCCATCTTTGCCAGAAACATGTTTGGGGCAACCCCGATCGAACACGGCAGACCGAGTTCACTGAGTGCTCTTTTCTGGATCTCCCAGGCAAGATCAAGCGGTCGTTCATACCGTTTGATCACTTCTGTCATATCCGCATAGCACTCATCGATACTGGCCTGTTCAATGATCTTCGTATAGGAACGGATGATATCCATGAACTGTTCGGACAGCTCACTGTACCAGGTAAAATGCGGATTGACGATCACAAGATCGTGACACTTCTTTTCGGCTTCGCTGAGAGGCATGGCGGAGTGAATACCATATGCCCTCGCTTCATAGCTGGCCGTAGATACGACACTGCGGCGGGTATTGCCGGAAACCACGACAGGTTTGCCTTTCAGGGAAGGATCCAGCAGAACTTCGGCATTCGCAAAGAACGCATTCAGATCGATATGAAAGTAGACTTTACTCATGTCCGGTCCGGTTCCTCTCAAGAAGCTCTTCGGCAGCTGTACGGCTGGCTTCGGTGATCTCACCGGAAGAGATCAGGGCCAGCTGATCAACAGTACCCTGATGATCAAGCAGTGTAACATCAGTGATGGTCCTGTCCCCTGCCGTATGCTTGGAGACGAGATAATGATATTCAGCTGAGGCAGCCACAGGTGCCAGATGGGTCACGGAGAAGACCTGACAGAATTCTGAAAGTGAGCGCATCTTGCGGCCGATCGCTGTTGCCACGGGACCGCTGACACCGGTATCGATCTCATCAAAGATCACCGTATGTACCTCCTGCAGAGCCGTAAAGATGACCTTCAGGCCAAGCATCAGCCTGGACAGCTCACCGCCGCTGGCAGTCTTTGTCAGAGGTTTGAGATCTTCGCCCTTATTCATCGAGATCAGGAATTCGACCCTGTCGATACCTTCCGCGGACTCATTGCCGGACTGTATGGATACCTTAAACTTTGCTTCGGGAAGCGAAAGATCCCGCAGATGACCAATGATCGCCTTTTCCAGAGCACCGGCCCCCTGCGTTCTTTGTTTATGAAGTTCATCCGCATGTACCTTAAAAGCCTCATGTGCCTTCTTTATGCGTTTATCGATCTCATCCAGGTATTCCTGACGGTGTTCGATCATCCGTACCTGTTCCTTCATCTCCTCCAGACGGCTGAGTACGGTCTCGATGGAACCGCCGTATTTCCTTTTCAGCCTCTGCAGCAGATACAGTCTTTCCTCCATGGCGTTGATATCATCTTCGCTCAGTGAATAGGCATCACGCACTTTACGGATCTCTTCTGCAGCATCGCTGACGGCATAGTATCCGTCATTCATCTGGGCTGCTGTTTTCTCCAGCGAACTGCTTTCCGGCAGTGATGATACCATCCGGTTCAGATCATAAAGATCGCTGTCCAGACGGTCATACAGGGCAATGATCTGATCCAGCTTCTCGATCGAGTTCTTGACAGCCTTGTATTCCCGTTCCTGTTCCTGCAGTTCTTCGTCTTCGCCGATCTTCAGCTTTGCCTGTTCGATCTCCCTGATCTGATACATCAGGTATTCGAGATCATTCTCGTTATAGACACCCTGCAGAGCTTTTTCCTTTTCTGCACGGCAGTTCTTCAGAACCGTGTATGCATCGGCAGTCTTCGCACGCAGATCATCCAGTTTCAGGAACTGATCCAGCAGCCTGATATGCGTATTCGTATTCAGCAGATACTGCGTATCTCTCTGCCCGTGGATATCGATCTCGCCGTCAAGGATCTCCTTCATCAGTGACAGCGTCGCCACACGTCTGTCAATACGTACTACGCCCTTCCCGCTGCTGTGGATCTC